>JAJYHA010000225.1 GCA_021784995.1 Myxococcales bacterium | reverse complement strand
CGGCGATCGCCGACGCGATCCCGGCCCGGGCCGCTCCTCTCGCCGCCGCTGCGATCACGCCTCTCCCTGCCCCCTCTCCGGTCGCTCCCCCGCGGGCCGACCGGCCTCCCGCTCCCTGGCCAGCTGCTCCACCCTGGTCGAGAGCTCCGCGACCCGGCGCTCGATGGCGTCGAGGTCGCCCCGCGTCGGGACGCGGAGCCGGACCGCCGCGCGCTTCACCCCTTCGTCGATCGCCCGCTCGAGCTCCCGGCGCTGGGCGGTGAGCCGCTCGCCGAAATCCCGGGCGTGGCGCCGCACGTCCTCGGGGGAGAGGCCGGCCGCGTCGGCGAGCCGCTCGAACACCTTCTCGGCCTCCTGCTCGGCGGCGTTGACCCCCGCGAGGGCGTGCGACCAGGCCTCCTTGAACAGCTCCTGGATGTCCGGCATTCCTAGCCCTCCGCCCCGGCGCCGTCGCGGCGCGCCTTCTCCCGCTTCTCCAGCTTCCGCGCCAGCCGGTCGAGCTCCTGGTGGAGCGCCTCGACCTGTTCGCGGCTGGCGACCCCGAGGAAGGAGATCGCCCGCCCCTGGAACTCGGCGAGCCGCTCGAACGCGTCGGCGCGGAAGGTCTCGGCCTTTCCCCGCCACTCGACGGCCCGCACGGCCCCGGTCCGCTGGAGCTTCTCCACCCGGCCCAGGACCTCCGCCACCCGCTCGTCCTTCGCGAGCTTGAGCAAGCGCTGCTCCAGATCCTTCCGGCTCGCCCGCCCCTTCTCGACGAGCCCCTCGATCGCCCGCTGCGCCCCCGCCTCGAGCTCGGTGATCCGACCCCGCGCCGACTCGAGCCGGCCCTTCAGGATCTTCGTCACCTCCGTCGCCTTCCGCCCGTTCTTCTTCGATTCCGCCATGTTCGATACCTCCCGGCACGCCGCGAAGCCACGATGGTCCGCTCGCATCCCACCGAACACGGTAACGCACCGCGTCACGCCCGTCAATGCGACGCGACGCGTCAGCGCCGCACCGTCAAGGTGGGACGGGGAGGCCGCCCGCGCAACTCCTCCGCGGGTAGCGAATCACCCGTGGGACAGGTCGACCCCGACCGCCTCTCCCACGGTGGCGAAGCCGTCGCGCGCGAGCAGCCGCGCCAGCCCCTCGCCGAGCCGCCGGGGGAAGGCCGGTCCCCCGTAGACGAACCCGGTGTAGACCTGCACCAGCGCGGCGCCGGCCCGCACCTTCTCGTAGGCGTCCTCGGCCGACATCACCCCGCCCACCCCGACGACCGGGACGCGCCCGGCCGCGCGCCGCGCCACCCGGCGGACCACCTCGGTGGCCCGCCGGGTCAGCGGCGCGCCCGAGAGCCCCCCCGCCTCCCCGGCGCGGGGATGGCCCTCGACGCCGGCGCGGGAGAGGGTCGTGTTGGTCGCCACCAGCCCCGCGACGCCGGCGCCGATGGCGACGTCGACGGCCTCGTCGAGCGCGCCGGGCTCGAGATCGGGGGCGAGCTTCACCAGGAGCGGCTTCCCCGGCGCGAGCGCGGCGAGCCGCGAGGTGCAGGCGCGCAGGAGACGATCGAGCGCGTCGCCCTCCTGGAGCTGGCGGAGCCCGGGGGTGTTCGGCGAGGAGATGTTGACCACCAGGTAATCCGCGAACGGGTGGAGCCGCTCGATGCAGGCGAGGTAGTCCTCCTCCGCCCGCTCGTTCGGCGTCGCCTTGTTCCGGCCGACGTTCAGCCCCACCGGCCCCATCCGAGCGGCGGCCGGGAGCGCCGCGAGCCGCGCGGCGCAGGCCACGGCGCCCGCGTTGTTGAACCCCATCCGGTTGATGATCGCCTGGTGCTCGGGGAGCCGGAAGAGGCGCGGGCGGTCGTTCCCGGGCTGCGGCCGCGGCGTGATCGTGCCGATCTCCAGGTGGGAGAAGCCGAGTCCGAGCAGCCCGGCGACCGAGACGTCCCCCTTGTCGAAGCCGGCGGCGAGCCCGATCGGGGAGTCGAAGTGGAGCCCGAGGCAGCTCACCGCCAGGCAGGGATCGGCGATGGGGCGCCGGCGGGCGGCGATGGGGGCCGGCACGCGCCGGAGGAGCGCGTGGACGAGCCCGTGGACGCGCTCGGGATCGAGGCGGAACAGGAGCCCGCGGAGGAAGCGCCAGAGCATGGGGCGCGTCTCTACCGCGGATCGAGGTCGAGCGTCATGACGATCGCGTCCTCCTTCTCCTCGGCGTAGTAGTTGGGCCGCTCCCCGACGACCCGGTACCCGAGCCGCTCGTAGAGCGCCCGCGCCGGCGCGTTCGACCGCCGGACCTCCAGGGTGGCCAGGCGCGCCCCCTGCCGGCGCCCCTGCGCGGCCGCCTCCTCGAGGAGCGCGCGCCCGATCCCCCGCCGCCTCGCCTCCGGCGCGGTGCCGACGTTCAGGACGTGGACCTCGTCGTGGACCAGCCAGAAGACGACGTAGCCGACGATCTCCCCTCCGCCCGCCCCCTCCACCGCCACCAGGGTGCGCGACCAGGCGTGCTCGAACTCCCGCCGCAGCAGCGCCTCGGACCAGGGGTGGGCGAAGCCCGCCCGCTCGATCTCCATGATCCGCGCGAGGTCGGCGACGCCGGCGGCGCGGAACCCGATCCCGATCCCCTTCACGGGGACGCTCCCCCGCGGAGCGAGGGGATCAGGACGCGCACGTCGGCGCGGCCGCGGAGCTCGGCGACGAGCTGCCCGATCTGCGCCCGCGCCCGCGCCGCGTCCGCGCCGGGGCCGGCGTGGCCCACCCGTCCGTCGAGGTACCGGGCCACGCCGATCGACCGGGCCAGCGAGGCGCCGAGCTCCTCCTCCGAGATCCCTCCCACGGCCAGGAAGCGCCGGTAGGAGGCGACGTCGGGGAACCGCCCCTGGAACCGGGTGATCGCCGCCTGGATCTCCGCCTGCGCCACCTCGTCCACGCCGAGGCGCGCCGCCTCGTCGGCCACGATCAGCTGGTCGACGAGCCAGCGCAGCCCCGCGCGGAGCGCCGCGTCGTCGAGCGGCGCGAAGGCCGCCTCGAACGCGCCCTGCTCGACCAGCGCGATCCGGGTCTCCTCCTCGAGCCGGGTGAGCATCACCGGGCGGGGCGCGCTCCCCGGGGGGCTCCGGATCACGGCGACGACCTCCTCGAGCACACGGCCGGGCGGCGCCTCGGGGGGGGCGGCGAGGTGGACGAGCAGGGCCAGCAGCTCGGGGATCACTGCGTCCTCCATTGACGGCACCCCCCGGCGCGCTACGTTGGGGAGGTGCCAGACCGCGACCTCTACCAGATCCTGGGCGTCCCCCGCACGGCCACCGCCGAGGAGCTCAAGAAGGCCTACCGGAAGCTCGCGAAGCAGCACCACCCGGACGTCAACCCCGGCAACAAGGCGGCCGAGGAGCGGTTCAAGGAGGTGACGGCCGCCTTCGAGGTGCTCTCCGACGCGGGCCGGCGGAAGCTCTACGACGAGTTCGGCCCCGACGCGCTGCGGAGCGGCTTCGACGAGCGGCGCGCCGAGGAGGTCCGCCGGTGGCGCCGCCAGGGCGCGCCCCCCGGCGGCCAGCCCTTCGACTTCGGGGACTTCTCCACGGTCAACGTGGAGGGGTACGGCCCGTTCGACTTCGGCTCGGTCTTCGACACCCTCTTCGGCCAGCGCGCCGGCCGCGGCGCCCGCGCCCGCCACACGGCGCCGGCGCGGCCCGGCGCCGACGTGGAGGCCGACCTGGAGATCGATCTGCGCGAGGCGGTGATCGGCGGCGCTCGCGACGTCCGCGTCGACGGCCGCACCCTCCGGATCACCCTGCGGCCCGGGCTCGTCGACGGGTCCCGGATCCGGCTGGCCGGCCAGGGGGGCCCGGGCGAGCGCGGCGCCCCCCCCGGCAACCTCCTCCTGCGCATCCGGCTCCGGCCGCACCCGCTCGTCCGGGTCGACGGACGGGACCTGTCGCTCGATCTCCCGGTCACCGTCCCCGAGGCGGTCCTCGGCGCCGACGTGGAGCTGCCGACCTTCGACGGGAAGGTCCGGTTCAAGGTCCCGGCCGGCGCCCAGAGCGGGACCCGCATCCGGCTGCGCGGCAAGGGGCTCCCGGAACAGGACGGGGGACGGCGCGGCGACCTGTACGCGGTCGTGCGGCTGATCCTGCCGGAGGCGACCGAGGAGCTCGCCCGCGCGGTCGCGCCGCTCGCCCCGCTCTACAAGGCCGATCCGCGCGGCGACATCTCGTTGTAGAACGGGGCCCGACGCCACCCGCCGGAGCGGGCCCGGCCGGAGGTCTCGATGGGCATCTTCGATCTGTTCGGCTCGCCCTCGACGCGGGAGGACGCGGCGCGGCGCAAGCTGGCGCGGAGGCTGACGGAGCGGTACGGGCCGCCGGAGAACCGCCAGAAGGCGATCGACCAGCTCGGCCGCGAGCGCACGGCCGGGTCCCTCGAGACCCTCTGCCTCCGCTTCACCATCCACTCCGAGCCGGGGATCACCGACCAGGAGGAGAAGGAGCTCGCGCTCGGGCACCTCCTGGAGGCGGGGCGCGACGCGATCGCCCCGGTGACCGCCTTCCTCCAGAAGCACGAGGCGGGCGTCAGCTGGGGGCTCCAGGCGCTCGCCGGCGTGGCGACCTCGGAGGAGGTCGTCGCGATCACGGTGGCGGAGCTCGCGCGCCTCGCCACCGTCTACACCCGCGACCCGGAGAAGAAGCTCACCCTGCTCGCCTGGCTCGCCGAGCACCACCCGGGCGCCGCCTCCGACGCCCTCGAGCCGGCGGTCGTCGCGCTCCTCGAGGACTTCTCCGACGACGTGCGGATCCGGGCGACCCGGCTGCTCGCGCTCCGCGCGCCGAGCGAGCCGATCCGGGTCGCGCTCCTCGAGCTCCTCGTCCGGGACGCCGGCAACGCCCGGGTTCGCGGGGAGGTGCTCACCGCGCTCGCCACCCACCAGGCCGACGTCGCGGGATACCGCCCGCGCGTCGAGCCGCTGATCGCCGAGCCCTGGTTCCTCGACCGGGAGGGCCGCGTCAAGAAACGCGGCTGATCCGTGGCCGACTCCCCGCGCCCCGCCCCCTCCGCCGGAGGGGGGCTCCTGGGACGGCTCTTCGAGCCGGTGCGGGTGGCCGTGGAGACCCCGGGCGAGCTCGCCGCGCTCGCCGCGCGCGGCGGGCTGGTCTTCGTCGTCCGGCGCCCGCGCCTCCTCGACGTCCTCTACCTCCGCTGGTTCCTCCGCCGGCACGCCCTCCCGCCCCTGCGCGCCGCCCCCGGGCTCCGCGGGCTGCCGGCCGCGCTGACCCGCCTCCCCCGCTCCCGGCGCGCCCTCCTCCGGGCGCTGCGCGACGGCCAGTCCTCGGTCCTCTTCCTGACCGGGGACGCGCCGCTCGAGCCGTTCGCCGCCCTGGTCCGCCGGCAGCGCTCGCTCGACCGCCCCATCTCCCTGGTGCCCGCCCTCCTCCTCTGGAGCCGCCGGGCGCAGCGGGTCGAGGGGTCGATCTGGGACGTCCTGTACGGCTCCCCCGACGCGCCCTCCGCGTTCGCCAACCTCGTCGCCTTCCTCCGGAACTTCCGCCGCGCCTTCCTCTCGATCGGGCGCCCGGTCGACCTGGCGGGCGCGCTGGCGTCGCGCCCGGAGGCGACGGACGAGCGGATCGCCGAGGCGGCGCGCGGGGTCGTCCACCAGCGCCTCGCGCGGGCGCTCCGGGCGGCCGTGGGCCCGCCGCTCACCACCCCGCAGCGGGTCCGCGCCAAGGTGCTGCGCGACCGGACGCTGCGGAGCGCGCTCGCGCGGAGCGCCGCCGACACCGGCCGGACGCCGGCCGCCGTCGCCGCCGAGTCCGAGCGCTGCCTCCGGGAGATCGCCAGCCGCTACGATCCGAACCTGGTGCGCCTCCTCCGGGCGGCGCTCACCCCGGTGTTCCGGAAGCTCTACGACTCGGTCGAGGTCGACGAGGAGGGGCTCGCGCGCGTGGTGCGGGCGGCGGGGGACGCGCCGCTCGTCTTCTGCCCGAGCCACAAGAGCTACGTCGACTTCCTCGTCCTGCCCTGGCTGCTCTACGAGCACGGCCTCCCGGCGCCGCACGTCGCCGCCGGGATCAACCTCTCCTTCTGGCCCTTCGGCGCGCTCGCGCGGCGCGGCGGCGCCTTCTTCATCCGCCGCTCGCTGAAGGGCGACCCGGTGTACACCCCGGTGCTCCGCGCCTACGTGAAGCACCTGCTCCGCGAGCGCTTCCCGCAGGAGTTCTACCTGGAGGGGAGCCGGAGCCGCACCGGGAAGCTCCTCCCCCCGCGCACCGGGCTCCTCTCCATGGAGGTCGACGCCTGGCTCGACGGCGCGGCGCCGGACGTGCTCTTCGTCCCGGTCGCCATCGACTACGAGCAGCTCATCGAGGCGACCAGCTACGCGCGGGAGCTCGCCGGCGGCGAGAAGCGCAAGGAGAGCCTACGGTCCCTGCTCGGCGCGGTCCGCGTCCTCTTCCGCCGCTACCAGCGGGTGCACGTCCAGTTCGAGCCGCCCATCTCGCTCCGGGCGGTGGCGGCCGGCCACCCCGCGGAGCCGGCGCCGCTCCTGCCGGCCGCCGAGGAGGGCCCCGCGGCCGGGTCGCCCGGGAAGGCGCGCCGGGCCCTGGTCCGGGCGCTGGCGACCCGGATCGCGTACGGCATCGGCCGCGCGGTCACCATCACCCCGGTCGGCCTCGTCGCCTCGGCGCTCCTCTCGCACGGCCGCCGCGGCCTCGGCGCGGCCGAGCTCGGCCGGCGGGTGGAGCTCCTCCGGTACCTCGCCTCCCAGGGCGGCGCCCGCTTCGCCCGCGGGCTCGCCGGGACGCCGAGCGATCCGGGGCGGCCCGGGCCGGTGGCCGACGCGCTCCGCCGCCTCGAGGCGACCGGGCTCGTCCGGGCCGAGCGGGCCGCCGGGGAGACGATCTACCTCGTCCCCGACGAGCGGCGACCGCTCCTCGACTACCACCGCAACGCGGTGATCCACCGCTTCGTCGCGCCGGCGATCGTCGCCGAGGCGGTGCGGGCGGCCGGCGAGGAGACGACCGTGGCGGCGGCGCGCCACGAGGCCCGGTGGCTCTCGCGGCTCCTCAAGCTCGAGTTCACCTACCGCCCCGGGGCCTCCTCGGGGGAGGTCTTCGACGAGCACCTCGCGGCCCTCGAGCGGCTGGGCGCCGTCGCCGTCGACGACGCGCGGCTCCGGCGCGCCGCCGATCGGGAGACCATCCCCTTCCTCGCCGCCTTCCTCCGCCCCCCCCTCGAGGCGTACTGGCTCGTCGCCGACTCCTCGGCGGCGGCCCTCGGTGGCGCGGCGCGTCAGCCGGCGGAGCGACGCGCGCTGGTGCGGCTCGCGCTCGACCGCGGCCGCGCCGCCTACCTCTCGGGCCGGCTCGCCCACCGCGAGTCGCTCTCCCGCGCGACGATCGAGAACGCGATCGAGTGGCTCGTCTCGACCGGCCACCTCGCCGCGAGCTCCGGGCCGGGGGACCGCGTCGAGCTGCCGCAGTCGGGGCCGCCGCTCTCGGAGATCATCGACGGAATCGCTCGCCATCTCGCGCAATGATCTCGAGCGGCACGCGCGTTCTTCCCTTTCGCGCCGGTGCGCCTTTCGACTAATCTCCGTGGCCCGCGCAACAACTTCGCAGTCCTGGTAGCGATCCATCCATTCCGCCCGAGACCTGGGACGAAGATCGAGGAGGCTGACCGATGGCAGACCGGATTCTCCACAAGGGGCTCAAGGCCAAGGTGATGAGCGCCGAGGCCGCCGCCGCCCTCATCCCGAACGGCTCCACCGTCGGCATGTCCGGCTTCACGGGCGCCGGCTACCCGAAGGCCGTCCCGATCGCGCTCTCCAAGCGCGCCATCGACGATCGCCTCAAGGGGAAGCCGCTGAAGCTCAACGTCCTCACCGGCGCCTCGACCGGCCCGGAGCAGGACACGATCATGAGCCTCACCGAGGCCTCGCGGTTCCGCTTCCCCTACCAGGGGGACGCGGTGACCCGCGAGAAGATCAACGCCGGGCTCATCGAGTACCAGGACATGCACCTGAGCCACGCGGGCACGCTCGTCCGCTACGGCTACTACGGCAAGGTCGACTTCGCGCTGATCGAGGTGACCAAGATCCGCGAGGACGGCTCGCTGGTCTGCTCCTCGTCCTGCGGCGCCAACAACGTCTATCTGGAGCACGCCGAGAAGATCATCCTCGAGGTGAACTCCTGGCAGGACGAGCGGCTCGAGGGGATGCACGACATCATCTCGGTCAACCCGGTCCACGGCGAGCGCGTGCCCATCCCGATCCTCGCCACCGACGACCGCAAGGGCTCGCCCTACCAGACCATCGACGTGAGCAAGGTCGTGGCCGTCGTCGAGACCACCAACCCCGACCGGAACGCGCCCTTCAAGGCCCCGGAGGAGATCCACAAGAAGATCGCCCAGCACATCCTCGACTTCTTCGACGGCGAGGTGAAGGCGGGGCGCCTGGCGAAGCACCTGAACCCCCTCCAGTCGGGCGTCGGCAACATCGCCAACGCCGTCCTCGTCGGCCTGAACGAGGGGCCGTTCGAGAACATGACCAGCTACACCGAGGTGATCCAGGACGGCATGCTCGACCTGCTCGACTCGGGCAAGCTCCGCGTCGCGTCGGCCACGGCCTTCTCGGTCTCCCCCGAGGGGCAGGTCCGGTTCAACAAGAACATCGACCGCTACCGGAAGCAGATCATCCTGCGCCCGCAGGAGATCTCCAACAACCCGGAGGTCATCCGCCGCCTCGGCTGCATCGCGATGAACGGGTTCGTCGAGGCCGACATCTACGGCCACGTCAACTCGACCCACATCGCCGGCAAGGGGATCGAGAACGGCATCGGCGGGTCGGGCGACTTCGCCCGGAACTCGGCCTACACGATCTTCATGTCCCCCGCGACGGCCAAGGACGGGAAGATCTCGGCGATCGTCCCCTTCGCCACGCACATCGACCACACCGAGCACGACGTGCACGGGATCGTGACCGAGTACGGCTTCGCCGACCTCCGCGGCCGCTCCCCCAAGGAGAAGGCCAAGGAGATCATCGAGAAGGCCGCGGCGCCGGAGTACCGCCCGATCCTCTGGGACTACATGAAGCGCGCGATGAAGTCCCCGAGCGCCGGCCTCCAGTCGCCCCACATGTTCCACGAGGCCTTCGCCTTCCACACCCGGTACCTCCAGACCGGCGACATGCGGCCCAAGAAGTAGCCCCCGGCCCCCAGGTCCCACCGACGGCGGCCGCCCCCGGGCGGTCGCCGTTTGCTTTTCGCCGGCCCGTCCCTACACTCGGGGCCCGTGCCCTCCCCGTCCCTCGATCTCGACCTGGCGCTGGCCACCGCCCGGCGCGCCGCCGAGGCGGGCGCCGCGGCGAGCCTCCGCCACTTCTCCGCCGGCCTCGCCGTCGAGCTGAAGCCCGACCGGACCCCCGTCACCCGCGCCGACCGCGAGGCCGAGGCGGCGATCGTCGCGGTGATCCGCGCCGCCTTCCCCGACCACGCCCTCCTCGGCGAGGAGACCGGGGCCCACCCCGGCAGCGCCGAGTGGCGCTGGATCGTCGATCCGCTCGACGGGACGAAGGGCTTCACCCGCGGGCGCGCCTTCTGGGGGCCGCTGGTGGCGCTGGAGGAGCGCGGCGCCGTGGTGGCCGGCGCCATGGCCCTCCCGGTCGCCGCCGAGGTCTACTGGGCGGCGCGGGGTCGCGGCGCCTGGCTCTCCACCGCCGGCGGCCCGCCCGCCCGGCTCGCCGTGTCGCGGATCGCGGACTGGCGCGAGGCGACGCTCTCGCTCGGCGAGCCCCACGTCCTCCTCGCGCCCCCCCTCCTCGCGCCGATCGCCCGGCTCGCCACCGCCGCGCAGTCGGCGCGTTGCTACGGAGACCTGGCGGGCTGCGCGCTCGTGCTGAAGGGGCAGGCCGAGGCCTGGATCGAGGCGGGGGTCCAGCTCTGGGACATCGCGCCGCTCCAGATCCTCGTCGAGGAGGCGGGCGGCCGCTTCACCGACCACGCCGGCGCGCCGACCCACGCGTCGGGCCACTGCGTCGCGTCGAACGGCGCGGTCCACGAGCGGGTCCTGGCGGCGCTCCGCGAGGGGTGAGCGGCCGGGCCGGCGCCGGCCGGAGCGTCGTGGCGGGGCGCCGTCGCAGGTCGCCCGGGTGCGCGACGTCGAGGCCGCTCCAGACCGGATCGGCGCGGTGCATCGCGCCGAGGAGCAGGAGGAGGCGGCCGAGGAGGCGCGC
>JAJYHA010000056.1 GCA_021784995.1 Myxococcales bacterium | reverse complement strand
GGTGCTCACGGCTGCGCTCGTGGTGGCGGCCCTCGCGGTGTCCACGTGGCGGGCCGAGCCTCCACGGCCGGCGCCCGCGCGCGCCGCCGCACCGTGAGCGTGGCGGCGATCCCGGCGGATCACTCGGCGCCGTCGGGCAGCTCGACGGCGCCGCCCTTCACCAGCTCCTCGAGCAGCACGGTCGCGTAGGAGCCGCGCGGCAGCTCGAAGCGCGCCCGGAAGCCGCCCTCCGCCGGCTCGAGGGTCAGATCGACCGGCAGCCGCGCGGCGCGGCGCGTCCCCTCCGTCTCGCCGCGCCCGCGCGCCAGATCGGCGCGCGTGACGCCCTCGGCGGCGAGGAGCCGCTCCTCCCGCGCCAGCGCCTCGCCCGCCGCCCCCGGCATCTTGTGGCCGAACATGGGACCTGCGGGGGAGCACGCGAAGGACCGCACGCGCGGCGCGTCGACCTCCGGCGCCTCGCACACGAAGAGGCCGCCCGAGTCCAGCCGCTTCAGCACGTCCCCCGGCAGCGCGACGGCGAAGAGCCCGTCGCGCAGCCGCTCCGCGAGCCAGGCGTTGAAGACGCGCGCCTGCCAGGCCGAGAGCACGAGCCGGCGCAGGAAGCGATCGCGTGCGGCGCGCTCCGCCTCCGGATCGCGCCTCCCGAGCAGGAGGGCCCGGCCGAGGTCGGCGTTGCGCCCCGCGGCGCCGAACCGCTGCGGGCCGAAGTAGTTCGCGAACCCGCGCGCGCGCAGGGCGTCCGCGCAGGCCCGCGCGCGCGCGAGGTCGCCGCCCCGCACGGTCACGAGGAACCGGTTCCCCCGCAGGTGGCCGGTCCGCAGCTTGTTGCCGTGCCGGGAGGCCTGGAGCACCCGATACCCCGGCCCGGCGAGCGAGGCCGGGTCGGGGTCGCGCGCCGCCGGGAAGGAGATCCACTGCGTCGTCACCGCCGCGCGGTCCTTCAGCCCGGCGCAGCCGGCGTCGCGGTCCGGGACCCCGAGGACGCGCGCCAGCTCGCGGACCACGTCGCGGGTGGTCCGGTCGCGCTTCTCGACGAGGAGCCAGAGGTGCGGCCCCGCGCCGGACGGCGGGTAGGCGGGGATCTCGTCGACCCGGAAGTCCTCGGGAGAGGCCTTCACCCGGCCACCGCAGCCCGGGAGGTCCGCGGTGACGAGCGGAGGGGCCGTCACCGCTCCTCCCCCAGCGCCTCGAGCCGCCGCTTCACCTCCAGGTTCAGCTCCTCGTCGGCCGCGCGGGGGAGCAGCTCCCTCGCCTGGAAGAGGTAGAAGAACATGAGCTCGCGCAGCGCGGAGAGGAGGTGGCGCACCGGGTCCTCTCCCTGCTCGCCCTCGGGGAGCGTCGCGCCGTCGAGGGCGGTGAGGCTCCGCTGCAGCGCGGCGGGGTCGAGCGCGCCGTCCGGGCCGGGAGACACGCCCTGCCAGACCCGTCCGAAGCGGCCGGAGCGGTCCGCGAGGAAGGCGCGGACGCCCGCCAGGAGGAGCTCGCGCTGGCCCGCCCGTCCGGCCTCCTCCGCGATGCGGCGGAGGATGGCGTTCAGCGCGGTGACGGCCGCCTCGGTGCGCACGGCCGGGGTCTCCGGCGGGGGCGCCGGCGCCTCCGCCACCTCGACGTACCCCGCCTCGACCAGGTGGTAGAGGGTCCGCGTGGCGTCGAACTCGCCGAGGTGGGCCGCCTGCGCCAGCTCCGCCACCGTCCGCCGGCCGTCCACCAGCGCCAGCACCTGCTGCTCGCGGCGATCGAGCGCGACCGCGACCGGCGCCTTGCGCGCGCGGAGGTAGGCGTCCGGGCCCGGGACGCGCTCCCGGAAGAGCACCATCTCGTCGATGCGCCGGATCCCGTCCATGAGCAGCGACTGGGTGTTCACGGAGAGCGGCGAGGCGGGAGCGGTGCCGGACTCCTCGGCCAGGGTGAACACGCCCTCGCGCGCGAGGAGGACGCCGTGGAACACCGTCGCGACCTGCTCGTGGATGCACTTCCACAGGTCGGCCGCCGCGAGCAGGCCCTGATCGACCAGCGCCTTCCCGATGGGGCCGGCGGCGGCCGCGGCCGCGGCGAGCTGCCGCTCGTCCACGTAGCCGAGCCGGAGCGCCACCTCCCCGATGCGCTCCCCCGGCCCGCTGGAGCGCGCTCCGCGCACCTCTCCGTCCCGGAAGAGGAGCGCCCGGTCCACGCCGCGCGCGCTCACCGTGAGCGTACCCGAGAGGCGCGACTGGTGGATGAAGGCGACGAAGTCGGCGATGGGGAACCCGGCCAGGTCGCCCGCCAGCACGCAGCGCGCGCGCGGTCGCGGACCCCCGACGGCCGGCACGCGCCGCGCCACCAGCAGGTCCGGCACGCTCGGCAGGAGGAGGAAGCGGCCCGCCCGGTCGGCCAGGTCGCGCCGCGCCTCGTCCGCCTGCGGAATGACCCGCCCGTGGGCGTCGATGTCGACGTGCGCCGTCAATCTCGCTCCCACCCCCCGCGCTTCGCCCACTCCTCCTCGTCCTCCAGCGCGAACTGGAGCACCTCGCGGACGTCGTCGCCGTACGGCAGCTCCAGCTTGTGGCCGTTCAGGTAGAGCGTGGGGGTGCCGGTCATGCGGGCCGCACGGCCCTCCGCCTGGGAGGCCTCGACCCGCCCCCGGTCGTGGCCCGACTGCAGCGCGGCGGCCAGATCGTCCGGGTCGCCCCCGATGCCCGCCGCGTAGCCCGCCAGGTCGCCCGGGGCGAGCTGGTGCGGGTGCGCGAAGAGCTGGTCGTACATCTTCCAGAAGAGGCCCCTGTCACGCGCCCACTCGCCGGCCAGCGCCGCGTCCATGGAGTGCTCGTGCGAGGCGATCGGGAAGGGCTTGTAGTAGAGGCGGACGCGCCCCCGGTTCTCCTCCACGAACCGGTCCAGCTCCGGCTTGACGCGCTGGCAGAAGGGGCAGGTGAAGTCGGAGAACTCGACGAGCGCGACCGGCGCGGCGGGGTCGCCCAGGGGGGGGCCGAAGTCCGTCACGTCGAGCCGGGCACGCTTGCGGCGATCGAAGCCCGAGTAGTAGTCGCGCAGCACGCGGTGGACGTCGGCCACCGTCGCGCCCTGGGAGGCCAGGCGGACGGCCAGCCGGGCCATCCGCGGCGCGTGCTTGCAGGCGCCGTGCTCCCGGAGGCAGCCGTCGAGCGTGTGCGGGCAGCCGCAGTAGCAGAACTCCTCCGCCAGGACCCGGCGCAGCACCTCGAGCTGCGGCGGGGTGAGCCCCGCGGTGTCGACGCCCGGCGGGTCGGCCGGGGCGGGGTCGTCGGCGAGGGCGGGCGGGGCGAGCAGCAGGGCGGCCGCGGCGCCGGCGAGGGCTGTGGCGAGGGTGCGGTACATGGAGCCTCCGGGGCGGATTGTATACGGGGCCGTCCCCGACCGCGCGCCGGGGATGGCGCCGGCGCGGGCGCCGCCTTAGGGTTCCGCCTCGATGGGCCGACAGGCGAGGCCGGTGGAGCGAGGCGCAGTCCGCAAGGACCCCGGCGGCCGGCTGCGGATCGCGCTCGTCTACCCCAACGTCTACCGGCTCGGGATGGCGAACCTGGGCCTGCACGCCGTCTACCGCCTGCTGAACGAGCACCCGCTCGCGGTGTGCGAGCGCGCCTTCCTGCCGGAGGACGGCGCGCCCCCGCGGACCGTCGAGTCGGACCGCCCCCTGGCGGAGCACGACGTGGTCGCCTTCACGCTCTCCTTCGAGGAGGACTACGTCAACCTCCTGGCCCTCCTCGACCGGGCAGGGATCCCGCTGCGCGCACGCGATCGCGACGGGCGCCACCCGCTGGTGGTGGCCGGGGGGATCGCGGTCCAGATCAACCCGGAGCCGGTCGCGCCCTTCTTCGACGCCCTCCTCGTCGGGGAGGCGGAGGAGCTCTGCGCGCCGCTCCTCGACCACCTCGCCGGGAGCGGGGGGCGCGACCGCGCGGCGCTCGTCGCCGGCCTGGCACGGCTCCCCGGGAGCTACGTGCCGGGGCTCTACGACGTCGCCTACGCGGACACCCGGGCGGCCGGCGGGCGGTGGGTGACGCGCTTCGCGCCGCGCGAGGGCGCGCCCGCGCGGGTCCGCCGGCTGTACGTGAAGGACCTGCGCGAGGTCGCCACGTCGCGGGTCGTCGACTCGCCGGACGCGCAGTTCGGGGACCTGTTCCTCACCGAGGTGGCGCGCGGCTGCCTCTGGGGATGCCGCTTCTGCGCGGCCGGGTTCGTGCAGCGGCCCTACCGCGAGGTGGCGCTGGCGACGCTCCGGCGCGAGGCGCGCAAGGGCGTCGCGCAGGGGCGCCGGATCGGGCTGGTGGGGCCCGACACCAGCGACCACACCGGGCTCGACGCCCTCACCTGCGGCATCGCCGCGGACGGCGGCACCTTCAGCCCCTCGTCGCTGCGCGTGGACGCCATCACGCCGGAGCTGGCGCGGCGGCTCGCGGCCGGCGGCGAGCGCTCGGTGACCATCGCCCCCGAGGCCGGGACGGAGCGGCTGCGCCGGGTGGTCAACAAGGACTTCCCCGACGACCTCGTGGTGCGCGCGGCGGGGCACGCGCTGTCGCAGGGCATGCGGAACGTCAAGATGTACTTCATGTGCGGGCTCCCGACCGAGACGGACGAGGACGTGCTGGGGATGGCGCGGCTGGCGATCCGGATCCGCGAGGAGGTCATGCTCCCGCAGGCGCGCCGGTCGGGGCGGATGGGGCGCATCACGCTCTCCGTGAACCCCTTCATCCCGAAGCCGTGGACCCCCTTCCAGTGGGCGCCCATGGACGATCGCCGCTGCCTGGAGGCCAAGCGGCGCCTGCTGGAGCGGGAGCTGCGCCCGCGCGGGATCGGGCTCGACCTCTTCAGCCCGCGCGAGGCGCGCCTGCAGGCGCTGCTCGCTCGCGGCGATCGCCGCTGCGCCGACCTGCTCGAGCTCGCGCACCGCGAGACCGGCGGCGACCTCCGCCGGGCGCTGGAGCGCTGGCCCCACGACCCCGACTTCTTCGCCTCGCGCTCGATCGGTCTCGACGAGGTGCTGCCCTGGGACTTCCTCGACCATGGGCTGACCCGACGGTTCCTGGCGCGCGAGCTGCGCCGCGGCATGGGGGCGCGCGTCACGCCGAAGTGCCGCCTCGACGCGTGCCGCGCCTGCGGCCTCGCGTGCGCCGACCACCCCGAGCTCGAGCTGCCGGAGGGCGGACTGGTCGGAGAGCGGCGCGACGCACCGGCCGACGCGCCGGCCGGCTGAGCGTCGCGCCGGCCGGCGCCCGGCGGGTGGGCCCCGGGGCCCTGGCGGTGCGGCCAGGAGCCGGGTCGTGGTACAGCGGCGCCATGACGGACGACGAGGCGATGCGGGAGGCGCTCCGGCTGGCCCGCGCCGCGGGGGCGGAGGGCGAGGTCCCGGTCGGCGCGGTCGCCCTGCACGAGGGCGCGGTCGTGGGCCGGGGCGCCAACCGGCGCGAGGCGACGCGCGACCCGACCGCCCACGCCGAGCTGCTCGCCTTGCGGCAGGCGGCCCGGACGCTCGGCCGCTGGCGGCTCACGGGCGTCAGCCTGATCGTGACGCTCGAGCCCTGCGCGATGTGCGCGGGCGCCCTGGTGCTGGCCCGGATCGATCGCCTCCTCTACGGCGCCGCCGACCCCAAGGCGGGAGCGGTGAGGTCGCTCATGAACCTCTGCGCCGACCCGCGCCTGAACCACCGGGTCGCCGTCGAGTCGGGACTCCGGGCCGCCGAATGCGGGGAGCTCCTCCAGGGCTTCTTTCGGGCCCGCCGAGGCTCCTGAGCCGTGCGGTGCGTCTCCGGCCGCATTACGGCTTGGCGGGCGTCGGGAAATCGGCTAGATCGGCGCGCGGAGAGCTGGCCGAGCTGGTCGAAGGCGCCTGACTCGAAATCAGGTGTACCGGCAACGGTACCGGGGGTTCGAATCCCTCGCTCTCCGCTCGTTCGAAGTGCCCGCAGTTCCACGTTGGAGAGGTGTCCGAGCGGCTGAAGGAGCACGACTGGAAATCGTGTGTCTGCCCAAAAGGTGGACCGTGGGTTCAAATCCCACCCTCTCCGCCAGTCGTTGGTCAGGTCGAGAGCCGGCCCAGAATCCTCGGGCGACGTGGGGACCCCCGAACCCCGCCAGGCCCGGAAGGGAGCAACGGTAGGAGGTCCTCCGTGCGCCCGGGGATTGTGGGCCGGCTCCGCCCTGGCGCCCTTCCGTTCGGCCGTCAAAGCTGGTACCTCGATCCCTCTCCCGATCGGCCATGGGTTACCTCGTCCTCGCTCGCAAGTACCGCCCCCAGAGCTTCGGGGAGATGACGGGCCAGGAGCACGTGGTCCGCACGCTCTCCAACGCGCTGAAGAGCGGGCAGATGGCGCACGCCTTCCTCTTCACCGGGCCGCGAGGCGTGGGGAAGACCACCTGCGCCCGGCTGGTGGCGAAGTGCCTCGACTGCGCGACCGGGCCGACGGCCGAGCCGTGCGGTGCGTGCGCGCCCTGCGTCGAGATCGCCGAGGGCCGCTGCGTGGACGTGGTGGAGATCGACGCCGCCTCCAACAACGGAGTGGACAACGTCCGCGACATCGTCGAGGCGGTGAAGTACCGCCCGGCGCGCGACCGGTTCAAGGTCTTCGTCATCGACGAGGTCCACATGCTCTCGGCGGGCGCCTTCAACGCGCTCCTCAAGACGCTGGAGGAGCCGCCGCCCCACGTGAAGTTCGTGCTCGCCACCACCGACGTGCACCGCGTGCCGGAGACGATCGTCTCCCGCTGCCAGCGCTTCGACTTCCGGCGCCTCACGCAGCAGCAGATCGTGGACCAGCTCCGCCGGGTGGCCACGGCCGAGCGGCTCACCATCTCCGATCGCGCCCTCGGGCTCGTGGCGCGCGCCGCCGAGGGCGGCATGCGCGACGCCCTCTCGACGCTGGATCAGGTGCGCGCGGCGTGCGGGGAGGTGGCCGAGGACGCGGCCGTGGCCGAGGCCGTCGGCGCGGTCGACGCGGGCGCGGTGGCGCGGCTCGCGGGCGCGGTGCTCCGGCGGGACGGCGCGGCGGTGCTGCAGGAGCTCGCGGCGCTCCACGCGCGCGGACAGGAGATGCGGCGCGTCGCGGAGGAGCTGGTGCGCCACCTGCGCAACGTGGTGGTGGCCCGGCTCGTGCCGCAGGCGCCGATGGATCTCGCCGACGCGGACCGCGCCGAGGTGGTGGCCCAGGCCCAGGGGGCGGCGCCGGCGCAGCTCACCCGCGTCTTCGATCTGGCGCAGCGGGCCGTGGCCGACGTGAAGCGGTCCGACCAGCCTCGCTACGCGCTCGAGGTCGCGCTCCTCGGGGCGTGCTTCCTCGCGCCGGGGGCCGACGTCGAGCAGCTCCTGGCGCGCCTCGACGCGTTCGGCGGCGGTGCGGCGTCGCCCGCCGGTTCGGGGCCGCTCACCGCCGCTCCCGCGCCGCGCGGAGCTCCACCCGTGTCGGTGGCCGCGCCGCCCACCCGTGCCGCAGCGCCCTCGGCCCCCACCGCTCCCGCTCCCGCTCACGCGGAGGGACCGCGCGCCTCGCCCGCCGACGGCTCGTCCCCGGCAGCCGCGGCGGCGACGCCCTCCGTCGAGGGTTGGCGTGGGGTGGTGGCCGACGTCGAGAGGGCCTCCCCGGCGCTCGGCAGCGCGCTCAAGCAGGCGGCCCTGCTCGCGCTCGGCGAAAACGAGGTCTCGGTCCGGCTCGCCCCCGGCATGCACCTGACGTCGCTGGAGCGGCGCCGGGCCGAGGTGGAGGCGATCTTCGCGCGCGTCTTCGGGCGCCCCATGCGGCTGGCGATCGTGCCCGGCGCGCCGGGCGACGCCGTCGAGGCGCCCGGCGTCGCGGAGCCGGCGCGCTCCATCGCCGAGGTCGAGCAGGCGGAGCGGGCGGCCCGGTCGGCGGCGGCGCGCGCCCGCGCCAAGGCGCACCCGAACATCCAGGACGCGGTCCGGATCCTCGACGGAGACCCGCCCGGGGTCGAGGAGTCGTGAGGGGGAGACGGCGATGGCAGGCTTCGACATCCAGCACCTCATGCGGCAGGCGAGGAAGCTCGAGAAGGCGATGGAGCAGGCGCGCGGCTCGCTCGACCAGGTCTCGGTCGAGGCCGAGAGCGGCGGGGGGCTGGTCAAGGTGAGGATGGACGGCCGCTGCACGCTCCTCAAGCTCGAGATCGACCCGCGGGCCCTCGCGTCCTTCGCGGCCCCGGCCGCCGGAGGGGGTGCTCCGCAGGTGGACCCCGCCGAGCGCTCGATGCTGGAGGACCTGGTGGCCGCGGCCGTGAACGCGGCCGCCGAGAAGGCGCGCGCGGCGGCGGACGAGCACCTCAAGAAGGCGACCGGCGGGATCCAGGTGCCGGGGCTGCCCTACTGATGCGCGCCTGCGCGCGACGGCTCGTGGCGGGGTGAGCGCGATGGCGGTCGCGGATCCCATCGCGCGCCTCGTCCAGCAGCTGGCGCGGCTGCCCGGCATCGGGGAGAAGACCGCCCAGCGGCTCGCCTTCCACATCCTGGAGGCGGGCCCGGAGCTGGCCGGCGAGCTCGCCGCGGCGATCGCCGGCGTGGTCCGCGACGTGCGCTGCTGCTCGACCTGCCAGACGCTGACGGACCGCGACCCGTGCCCCATCTGCGCCGACGCGCAGCGCGACGGGCGGACGGTGTGCGTGGTCGAGGGCGTCCCGGACCTGGTCGCCATCGAGCGCACGCACGAGTACCGCGGCCGCTACCACGTGCTGCACGGTGCCCTGTCGCCGCTCGACGGGGTGGGGCCGGGCGACCTGAAGGTGCGCGAGCTGTTGCTCCGCCTCGAGCGGTCGCCCGTCGAGGAGGTGGTGCTCGCCACCAACCCCGACGTCGAGGGAGAGGCGACGGCGCTCTACCTGGCGAAGCTCCTGAAGCCGCTCGGGCTCAGGGTCACCCGCATCGCGCAGGGGGTCCCGATGGGCGGCGACCTCGAGTACGCGGACCAGGTGACGCTGGCGCGCGCGCTGGCCGGCCGGCGCGAGGTGTAGCGCCGTGGGAGGCCGTCCGGTGCGCGCGGGGCGCAGTCGGGGAGCGCGCGCGGGAGGCCCGCGCCGCGCGCGCGCCAACTGTTTGCCTCGCCGGGGGTTAGCTGGTATTCGGCTGAGGGACCTGCACTCCGGGAGCGCCAGCCCATGAGCTCCGGCCTGGTGATGTACGACGAGGACTTCCGGCAGATCTCGACCATCTGCGACCGGCTCACGCGCGACGCGAACGCGAAGGTCGTCTTCCTGGTCGACAAGAACGGGCAGCTCATCGCGTCCAGCGGCCAGGCCCAGGGCGTCGACACGACCTCGCTCGCGTCGCTGACCGCAGGGAACGTGGCCGCCATGGGCGGCCTCGCCAAGCTCCTGGGCGAGCGGGAGTTCCCCACCCAGTTCCACGAGGGCGAGCGCGAGTCGCTCCACATGAGCATCGTGGCCGGGCGGGTGGTGCTGGTCGTCGTCTTCGACGCCCGGAGCTCGCTCGGGCTCGTGCGGCTGCGGGTCAAGCGGGCCGGCGAGGAGCTGGCGCGCCTCTTCGACGCGATCGCGCGGCGTCAGCCCGCCGCGGGGGCGCAGAGCCCCTTCGCCGAGATCACCGACGAGGACATCGACCACCTGTTCGGCGACCACACATGAGCTTCATCAACTACGGGTCGCGGGAGATCAACTGCAAGATCGTCTACTACGGCCCCGGGCTGTGCGGGAAGACGACCAACCTCCAGTTCGTCTACGCCCGCACCAACCCCGAGTCGAAGGGGAAGATGATCAGCCTCGCCACGGAGACGGAGCGGACGCTCTTCTTCGACTTCCTGCCGCTCTCGCTGGGCGAGATCCGCGGCTTCAAGACCCGCTTCCACCTCTACACCGTCCCCGGCCAGGTCTTCTACGACGCCTCGCGCAAGCTGATCCTGAAGGGCGTCGACGGCGTGGTGTTCGTGGCCGACTCGCAGCTCGAGCGCATGGAGGCGAACCTCGAGTCTGCCGACAACCTCCGCGTCAACCTTGCGGAGCAGGGCTACGACCTCGACCGCCTTCCCTGCGTCATCCAGTACAACAAGCGCGACCTGCCGGGGGCGGTGGGGATCGACGAGCTCCACCTCGCGCTCAACCCCCGCGACGTCCCCGAGTTCCCGGCCGTCGCGACCACCGGCGTCGGAGTCTTCGACACCCTCAAGGCAATCGCGAAGCGGGTCCTCGTCGAGCTGAAGCGCGGGGGATGACGCCCCGGGCCGGGCGGCGCGCGGGCGGCTGACCGGGGCGGAGGGCGGGGCCCACG
>JAJYHA010000403.1 GCA_021784995.1 Myxococcales bacterium | reverse complement strand
GAACGGCTACGTCGAGGAGGTCAAGGAGAAGGAGCTGGTCTACGGCGCGATCGAGGGGATGGTGGCGCGGCTCGATCCCCACAGCCAGTTCATGCGCCCGGAGGTGTTCCGCTCGCTCAAGGAGGAGACGTCCGGGGAGTTCGACGGCGTCGGGCTCGAGCTGGCGCTGCGCGACGACCAGATCGTGGTCGTCGCGCCCATCGCCGACGCCCCCGCGGAGCGCGCCGGGATCCGCGCCGGGGATCGCATCCTGCGCATCGACGACACGTCGACCCACGACATGTCCCTCGCGGAGGCGATCCGCCGCCTGAAGGGCGCGGCCGGCACCGCGATCACGCTCGAGGTCTCCGGCGACCGGACCGCCGGCTCGCGCCGCGTCAAGCTGATCCGCGACCGCGTCCGCACGCAGAGCGTCTCCTGGCGGATCCTCGACCCCGGGCGCCGCCTCGTCCTGGCGCAGATCAAGACGTTCCAGGACCGGACCGACGTGGGCCTCAAGCGGGCGCTCGACGGCGCGCGGGAGCAGCTGCACGGGGAGATCGGCGGCCTCGTCCTCGACCTGCGGAACGATCCCGGCGGCCTGGTCGACCAGGCGGTCCGGGTGGCGGATCGGTTCGTGCGCTCCGGGATCATCGTCTCGACCGAGGGGAGGGGGCGCAAGCCCGAGGTGGAGCGGGCCCGGGAGAAGGACACCGAGCCCGGTTACCCGCTCGTCGTGCTCGTCAACCGCGGCACCGCCAGCGCCAGCGAGATCGTGGCGGGCGCGCTCCAGGATCACGGCCGCGCCGTGATCCTGGGCACGCAGACCTTCGGCAAGGGGTCGGTCCAGAGCGTCATCGATCTGGAGGACGGCTCGGGGCTCAAGCTGACGGTGGCCCGCTACTACACCCCCAAGCACCGCTCCATCCAGGAGTTCGGGATCACGCCCGACGTCCTCGTCCCGGAGCGGGAGGTGGCGGTCCGCGAGGAGGCCCCCGGCGAGCGCGATCTCGAGCGGCACATGCGGAACGAGGCCGCTGCGGCGCCGGCCATGCTGCCCGCCGCGCAGCCCGAGGTGGCGCCGGAGGACCACCAGCTCCGGACGGCGGTGGACTACCTGCGCGCCGCCGCCATCTTCGACGCCGGACGGGCGGAAGGCGGCGCGGCGCCGGCCCATCGGTAGACGCTGCGGGCATGAACGCCCGAGCAGTCCCCCGCGAGGGCCCCGGTGCGCGAGGCACCCCGGGGCTCCCAGCCGGCGAAGCGTTGACGGAAGGTGGATCCGGCCGCTCTCCATCCGCGCCGAGTTTCCTTTGGCGGGTCGGGGGTTTTCCATTGACTTCGGTCGCGTAGAGGCTATATTCCGCGCCGTTTCGGCAGGGGCCCGCGCGCCGCCTGCCCACCGCCTTCCGAGAACGCCGGCGGTGTGCCTTCCCGCCACGGTGGACAGTTCCGCGATGAGTCTCGTCGAGATCTCCGTCATCGTCGCCTACGTCGGGGTGCTCCTCGTTCTGTCCGTGTACGGGTCGCACCGCTACTACATGGCGTACCTGTACTACCGGCACAAGTTCCGCCTGCCCACCCCGCGGCGGCGCTTCGAGGCGCTGCCGCGGATCACGGTCCAGCTGCCGATCTTCAACGAGATGTACGTCGTGAAGCGGCTCATCGCGGCGGTCTGTGCGCTCGACTATCCGCGCGACCTCCTCGAGATCCAGGTCCTCGACGACTCGACCGACGAGACGCGCGAGATCGCCAGCGCCTGCGTGGACCGGTGGCGCGAGCAGGGGCTGGACATCCACTACCTCCGCCGCCCCGACCGCGCCGGCTTCAAGGCGGGGGCGCTCGAGAACGGGCTCCGCCAGGCGCGGGGCCAGTTCATCGCCGTCTTCGACGCCGACTTCGTCCCGGAGCCCGACTTCCTGCGACGCACCGTCCACTTCTTCACCGACCCGGAGATCGGGATGGTGCAGGTGCGCTGGGAGCACATCAACCGCGACTACAGCGCGCTGACGCAGTGCCAGGGCATCCTGCTCGACGCCCACTTCGTCATCGAGCACACGGCGCGAAACCGCTCGGGCGCCTTCTTCAACTTCAACGGCACGGCCGGGATCTGGCGGCGCGAGAGCATCGTCGACGCGGGGGGCTGGCAGCACGACACGCTGACCGAGGACCTCGACCTCTCCTACCGCGCCCAGCTCGCCGGCTGGAAGTTCGTCTTCCTGCCCCAGGTGACCGCGCCGGCCGAGATCCCGGTCGAGATGAACGCCTTCAAGAGCCAGCAGCACCGCTGGGCGAAGGGCTCCATCCAGACCGCCCTCAAGCTGCTGCCGCGCATCCTCCGCTCGCCGCTGCCGTGGCACGTCAAGCGCGAGGCCTTCTTCCACCTGACCGCGAACTTCGCCTACCTCCTCATGATCCCGCTCGCGCTCCTCATGCCCGTCTCGGTGATGGTGCGCGTGGGGCACGGCTGGTTCGAGGTGCTCCTGCTCGACGTGCCCTTCTTCGCGGCCGCGACCGCGTCGGTGTGCACCTTCTACTTCGCGAGCCAGCGCGAGATCGGGATGACGGTCTGGCAGCGCGTCCGCTACATGCCGTTCCTCATGGCGCTCGGGATCGGGCTCTCCGTCAACAACTCCCGCGCGGTGGTGGAGGCGCTGCTGCACCAGGAGTCGGGCTTCACGCGGACGCCCAAGCACGGCGTCCACCGCGCCGGGGAGTCGGTCGCGCGCAAGCGGTACAAGGCGGCGGTCACCATCCAGCCGCTGGTCGAGCTGGGCCTGGCCGCCTACACGACCTACGGCATCCTCTTCGTCCTCGACACCGGGGTGTACTACTCGCTGCCCTTCCTGTTCCTGTTCCAGGCCGGGTTCGGCTACGTCGGCCTGATGAGCCTGTGGGAGGGCGTGCGCGAGCTGTGGGGCCGGCTCCGGATCGCGCCGGTGCAGCGGGCGGACGTGGACGCGTGACGGGCCGGGGCGCCGGGGCAGGACGCGGACCCGCCCTCGCCCCACCTACCGCAGCGGCTTCTCGTAGAGGGTGACGCCGCGGTCGAGGCGACCGACGATGGCGAACCCGAGCCGTTCCCAGAAGAACTTCGCCTCGGTGTTCTCGTCGACCACCGACAGACGAAGCGCCCGGTAGCCGGCCGCCGCGAGCGCGCTCTCCACCACGGCCGTGGTCTCCTTGCCGTAGCCGAGCCCCTGGCAAGCCTCGCGAAAGAGCAGCAGCCCGATCTGGGCGGTCCCCGGCTCGGGGTAGTCGAGGTGCAGGTCGAGGACGCCGACGGCGGGACCGCCCACCCGCGGGACGAGGACGTACACCTTGCGGTGCTCGTCGATCTCCGCGTCGGCGAGCAGGTGGATGGCCGCGTCCGACCCGGGCGGGCGCCCCTCGGTGCGGGCGAAGTAGTCCGGGGCGCCCTCGAAGCAGGCCTGGATCTGCGCCGCGTGCCGCCCCGTGGCCGGCACGGCCTGGAGGCGTGGCCCGTCGAGCGGCGGGAGACCCGGCTCGGTGCTGTCGGGCTGTGGGGAGGTCATGGACCCTCGGCCGCCGGAGCGCGGCGCTGGTGGGGAGATAAACCGCCGCTCGGCGCCCGGTCAAGCCGGCACGCCGTCATGCCCCGAGCAGGAGAGCCTGGGCCTCCGGGTCCTCCAGCGTCGGGACCACCAGCTCGGCACCCTCGGCGCGGAGATCGGCGACCGAGAAGCGCCCGGTGGCGACCGCCAGCACCGGGCAACCGCCCGCGTGGGCAGCGGCGATGTCGCGCGGGGTGTCCCCGACGACGAGCGCCTCGCGTGGATCGAGGGGGGCACCGAGGAGCCGGGAGGCTCGTCGCAGCGCCGCCGCCACGATGAGGTCGCGCGCCTCCGCGTCGTCCGCGAACCCGTGCACGTCCTCCTCGCCGAAGCCGAAGTAGCGGTCGAGCCCACCGCGCGCGAGCTTGATCCGGGCGCCGCTCCGGATGTTCCCCGTGCAGAGGCCCACCACCGCCCCGCGCGC
This sequence comes from Myxococcales bacterium, assembly GCA_021784995.1. The sequence continues at coordinate 6,266 of JAJYHA010000403.1, read as the reverse complement.
CGCCAGCCGGTCGAGCAGGCGCTCCACGCCCGGGAGCACCTCGTAGCCCGGGCCGTGGATCTGGACCGCCAGCTCCTCTGCGTACGAGGAGAGGATGCGATCGCAGAGGAGCTCGTCGTAGGGGTGCCCCACGGCGAGGATGGCCTCGCGGACGATGAGCCGGTCCGTCATCCCGTCCAGCTTCATGCCGCCCAGCCAGGCCTCCTGCGGCCGCACCACGCCCCCGAGGTGCACCTCCATCGCCGCCTCGAGGGCGCGACGCCCCGCCCCGCCTGCGTGGAGGAGCGTGCCGTCGATGTCGAAGAGGAGGACCCTCGGTCTCACGACGCGAACAGTGCCTCCACGAACTCGTGCGCCGAGAACGGGCGCAGGTCGGCCACCTTCTCGCCGACGCCGACGTAGCGGACGGGGAGCTTCAGCTCGTCCGTGATGCCGATCACGACCCCGCCCTTGGCGGTGCCGTCCAGCTTGGTGAGGACGATGCCGGTGACGCCGAGCGCCTCGTGGAACTGGCGCGCCTGGGCGATGGCGTTCTGGCCGTTGGTCGCGTCGAGGACGAGCAGCACCTCGTGCGGCGCGCCGGCCTGCGCCTTGGCCATGACCCGCTTCACCTTCTTCAGCTCCTCCATGAGCGGCGCCTTCGTGTGGAGGCGGCCGGCCGTGTCGCACAGCACCACGTCGGCTCCGTCCGCGACGCCGCGGCGGATCGCCTCGAAGCAGACGCTGGCCGGGTCGGAGCCCTCCTTGCCGCGCACCACCGGCGCGCCCACCCGCTCCGCCCAGACCTCGAGCTGCTCGCCGGCCGCGGCCCGGAAGGTGTCCCCCGCCCCGAGCACGACGGCGTGCCCGGCCAGCTTCAGCTTGGCGGCCAGCTTCCCGACCGTGGTGGTCTTCCCGCTGCCGTTCACGCCCACCACCATCACGACGTGCGGCCGCTCCGGCCCGAGGCCCGCGCCGGGCTCCGGCGCCCCGCCCAGCGAGAGGATGCGCTCCACGTCGTCGCGGAGCAGCTCCCGCAGCCGTGCCGGATCGGACAGCTCGCTGCGGCGGACGCGCTCGCGCGCCGACTCCAGCAGGCGGGTGGCGGTCTGGACGCCGATGTCGGCCGTGAAGAGGACCTCCTCCAGGTCGGCCAGCACCTTCTCGTCGAGCGCCCTCCCGCCGCTGAAGAGCGCGTTCAGGCGTGCCATGAACCCGCCGCGGGTCTTCTCCAGCCCCGCGGCCAGGGTGCGCCCGGCCTCCGCCTCGACGCGGCGCCGCCGCTCCTCCTCCTCGCGCCGGCGCGCCTCCTCCGCCTCGCGCTCCTGGCGGCGGCGCTCGCGCTCGAGGCGCTCCTCCTCCTTCCGGCGCCGGTACTCCTCCTTGCGGCGGGCCTCCAGCTCCTCCTTCGAGAGCGCCGGCACCTCCTCGCGCCCGCGCGGCGGTGCGTGCGCGGGCGCCGGGGGAGGCGCCGGCGGCGCCGGTCGGGGCAGGGGGGAGGGGCGGGGGAGCTCGGCGGGCGGGCCGACCCGGGCCCGGGGAATGCGGGAGCTCCGGCGGCGCACCAGCGCGACCGCCGCGGTCACCAGGAGCAGCAGCAGCAGGCCGACGATCGCGGCCGCGACCGTGTCGTTGGCGGTGAGGGCCAGCGGGATCATGACGTGACGAGCCTCGGAGTTCGGACCGGACGCGGTGACGCGCGTCGCCCTGCAACGGCGCGCGTCAGGCCGCCGCGGACTGGGTCCGGTCGGAGAGCCGGACCGACACCAGCTTCGAGACGCCCGGCTCCTCCATGGTGACGCCGTAGAGCGTGTCCACCATCTCCATGGTGCGCTTGTTGTGGGTGATGAGGATGAACTGCGACGCCTTGCTCATCTCCTTCACCAGCTCGTTGTAGCGGCCCACGTTCGCGTCGTCGAGCGGCGCGTCGACCTCGTCGAGGAGGCAGAAGGGGGTCGGCTTGATGAGGAAGATGGCGAAGACGAGCGCCACCGCGGTCAACGCCTTCTCTCCGCCGGAGAGCAGGTTCACGCTCTGGAGCTTCTTGCCCGGCGGCTGGGCGAAGATCTCGACCCCCCCGTCGAGCTCGCCTCCTTCGGGGTCCTGGGTCAGCACCAGGCCGGCGCGCCCCCCGCTGAAGAGCCGCGGGAAGACCTGCTGGAACTTGTCGTTCACCCGGTCGAAGGTCTCGCGGAAGCGCTCCCGCGAGGCGCGGTTGATCTTGACGATGGCCGACTTGAGGTCGGCGAGCGAGCTCTCCAGGTCGCCCTTCTGCTCGCCGAGGAAGGCGTGGCGCTTCGCCAGCTCGTCGTACTCCTCGATGGCCGTCAGGTTGATCCCGCCCATCCGCTCCGCCTGGAGCTTCAGCTCCTCGAGGCGCTGCCGATCCTCCGGCGGTGGCGGCGGCTGCAGGTGGAAGCGCTGCACCTCCCAGCGCAGCTCCGCCTGGCACCGCTCCCGGATCTGCTCCTCGAGGTGCGCCACCGCCAGCGCCTGCTCCCGGGCGGTGAGCGCGGCATCCGCCGCGGCCTGCGCCACCTCGTCGCCCCGCCGGCGGAGCTCGCGCACCTCCACGTCGAGCGCTCGCAGCCGCTCGGCGGCCGCGTCCTGCACCTGCCGCTGCCCGGTCAGCTCGTCCCGCACGCGGGCGTGCTCGCCCTCCAGCCGGCCGATGTCGACGTGCGTGCCCTCGATGCGCCCGTGCAGCTCGGCGGCGCGCCCGTTGGCGTCGGAGAGCGTGGTGAAGAGGCGCGCGCGCCGCTCCTCCACCTCACGCCGTCCCTCCTCGAGGCGGCGCAGCGCCGCCGCGAAGGCGTCGCGCCGCTCGGTGTCGGCCGCCACCTTGGCCTTCAGGTTCATCAGCTGGGTCGTCAGCGCGTCGCCCTGCGCCTTCACGGCGGCGGCGGCCTGGGCCGCCTCGCGGGCGCGCTCCTCGGCCCGCGCCTGCTCGGCCTGGGCGGTGGCCCCGGCCACCCGGTGCTCCTCCTCCTCCTCCGTGAGCGCCGCCAGCGAGCCGTCGAGCGCGCTCCGCTGCGCGTCGAGGTCGGCCGTGCGCTCGGCCAGGTGCCCCAGCTCCTCCGTCGTCCGCGTGAGGTCCTTCTCCTGCTCCAGCACCGCCAGGTCCTTGGCGCGGCCGTCCCGGTCGAGGCTCTTCAGGGCCGCCTCCAGCTGCAGGACGCGAGCCTGGAGCGTGCGGTGGCGCTCCTGCGCGAGCGCGAACTCCGCCTCGAAGTGCCGGACCGTCTCCTCCAGCTCCTGCACCTCGCGGCGGCGCTGCAGCGCCCCGTGGCCTTCGCCCTCCAGCGGCCCGCCCGTCACCACGCCCGAAGGATCGAGGACCTCGCCGTCGAGCGTCACCAGCGTGAGGCCGGCGGGCGTCCCCTGCCACAGCTCCAGGGCGGCCGGGAGGTCCCGCACGATGACCGCGTCGCCCAGCAGGAGGCGCACGACCTTCTCGTAGGAGGCGTCGAACCGCACCACGTCCATGCACGCCGCCACGAACCCCGGGCGGTCACGCAGGCCGTCCGCCGTGACGGCGCCGGCGCCGTCACGCAGGCGGGCCAGGGGGATGAGCGAGGCGCGCCCCTCGGCTGCGCCCTTGAGGAAGTCGATGGCCTCGACCCCCTGGGAGTGGCTCTCCACGATCACGTACTGGAGGCGCTCGCCCAGGACCGCCTCCACGGCGTTCTCGTAGTCGGGGGGGGCCGAGACCACGTCGGCGACCAGGCCGAAGATGCCGCGATCCCGCGGCGCCTCGCCCTGCCCGGCACGCGTCATGAGGCTGCGCACGCCGCGCCCGTACCCCTCGTAGTTGCGCATCACCTCGAGGAGCGACTGCAGGCGGGCGCGCCGGTCGCCGAGCTCCTCGCGGAGCGTGATGAGCTTGGCCTCGTTCTGTATGAACTCGGAGCGGGTCCGCTCGAGCGTCTCCTCCTGGGCGCCGCGCTCCGCGTCGAGCCGGAGCTTGAGCTGCCGGGTCTTCCCGAGCGCCTCGAGGTGCTCCGCGCGCCGGACGTCCAGCTCGGCCACGCGGCGCCCCGTCTCCTCGCCCTCGGCGCGCAGGCGGACGAGCCGCCCCTGCACGTCCGCGCGCCGCCGCTCGAGCTGCTGGAGCTCGCTGCGGTGACCGGCGGCGCGGCCCAGCGCGGCGCTGGCCTGGTCCCGGGCCGCGTCGAGCCGTGCGCCGGCGGCGGCCGCCTCGCGCCCGAGATCGGCCAGCGTGGCCTCCGCCTCGGCCAGCCGCGCCTCGTCCGCGCCCGCCAGCGCCGAGAGCTCCTCGCGCTGGCGCTCCAGGCCGTCGCGCTCGGCGACGAGCAGCTCGGCCTGCGCCTTCAGGGCCTCGATCTCCGCCGCCTGCGCCTGCGTGCGCTCGCGGATCTGCTCCAGCTCGCGGGCCGCCGCGTCGACCGAGACGCGCGACACCCGCTCCTGGCTCTCCAGCTCGTGCTCGCGCTGGGCCAGCGCCGCCGTGCGCCGCTCCAGCTCCGCGAGACCGGACCGCTCGGAGTCGGTGGCGCGATCGACCTCCTCCAGGCGCGCCGCGATCCCGCGCGCCTCCGCGTCGAGGAGCGCCTTCCGCTCCTCGGCGGCCCGGCGGACCGCCGTCGCCTCGAGGTAGCGGGAGGCCCCCTGCGCCAGCTCCAGCTCCCGGATCTGCGCCTTGAGCGCCTTGTAGCGCTCCGCCTTGCGCGCCTGGCGGTTCAGGCTGTCGAGCTGCTTGCCGAGCTCCTGCACGATGTCGGCGACACGGAGCAGGTTCTGCTGCGTGGCCTCCATCTTCCGCTCGGCGGCCTCGCGGCGCCTCTTGTACTTCGTGATGCCGGCCGCCTCCTCGATGACGGCGCGCCGGTCCTCCGGGCGCGCGGAGACGATCTGGCCGATGCGGCCCTGCTCGATGATGGAGTAGGCGGTGCGGCCTACGCCCGACCCCATGAACAGGTCGTTCACGTCGAGCAGCCGGGCCGTGACCTTGTTGATGAGGTACTCGGAGTCGCCGGTGCGGAAGAGCCGCCGCCCGACCGTGATCTCGGAGAGGCCCTGGCAGTGCACCGGCAACTCCGACGGGCGGTCGTTCTCGAACGTGATCGTCACCTCGGCCATCGAGAGCGGCGCCTTCGACTCCGATCCGTTGAAGATCACGTCCTCCATCGAGCGGCCGCGGAGCTGCCGGGCCGACTGCTCCCCCAGCACCCACCGGATCGCGTCGGCCACGTTCGACTTCCCGCAGCCGTTCGGTCCGACGACTCCCGTCACGCCGTCCGAGAAGGAGACGACGGTTCGGTCCATGAACGACTTGAACCCGACGATGTCGAGGCGCTTGATGCGCATGCCACGGCGATAGCACACGGGGTGGGTAGATTCAATCAAGCCCTCGATTGTTCGACGGTTTTTGCCGTGCCATCGCCATCCTCCACGCTGGAAACCGCCCAGGATCCGGCGCCTTGCGTGACATGACATGTAGGGTGCTCGGCCGTTCACGGGAGCCCTGCCGGGACTCGGGATAGACTCCAGACCGGCATGCGCTTCCTCCGCCATCTCATCGGCCGGCTGGTCGGGATCGTCATCCTCCCGCTGCTCGTCGCCGGCCATGCGGTCGAGCGCTTCTTCGCGGCGGCCACGGGTCGGAGCGGCGCCCCGCCCATCGTGGTCGGCCTCGGGGCCGCCGCCGGGCTGGCCCTGGTGGGCCTGGCCGCCCGGCTGGGAGCGGAGATCGATCGGACGCTCCGCGCGTCCACGCGCGCTCCCGCCCTCCGCGAGCGCGCCGCGCGCGACGCGCTGCGGCTCCCGATCCGGCTCGCCGCCGCGGTGGCCGGCGCGTCGGCGCTCATCGTGGCCGCGGAGGCCTGGTCCCAGGTGCACGACGGCGTGCCGCTCGACCTGACCGCGGCCGCGGTCGCGGTGGGCGTCGCCTTCGGCCTCGTGGGCGGCATGCTGGGCTACTCGGTCGGCCTGGGCAGCGCGACCCGGGCCCTCGCGCTGCTCGGCCCCGCGGACGTGCCGCCCCGGAGCACCCTGCGCCGCAAGGTGCTGGTCGCCGCCGGCGCGCTCCTGGCCGTCGCGATCCTCCTCGTCGCGTCGATCGCCTACGTGCTCTACCACCTCGAGACCGAGCGCCGGCGCCTCCGGGAGGTGGAGGGCGCGCAGCGCCTGGCGGTGGAGTGGGTGGCGGCGGGCCGCGTCGCCGACGCGGCGCAGCTGGTGTGGGCGGCGACCGGCGCGCCCACCGCCGTGATCGCGCGCGACGGCGCCGTCGTGGCGCGCGCACCGCAGGGAGGGGGCGCCCTGCC
>JAJYHA010000465.1 GCA_021784995.1 Myxococcales bacterium | reverse complement strand
CGGCCGCGGGGGGCTCCGGCGGGCGTGGCGCGGGAGCGGGCGGCGGCGCAGCCGCGGCGGCAACCGCAGGCGCCGCGTCCGGCACCTTCTCGCCCCGGGCGCCGACCCAGGCGATCGGCGCGCCGACCGGCGCGGTCGCGCCGCGCTCGACCAGGATGGCGAGGAGGACGCCTGCGTCGAACGCCTCGACGTCCAGCGTCGCCTTCTCCGTCTCGACCTGCGCGACGACCTCCCCCGCCTTGATCTCGTCGCCCTCACGCTTGAGCCACTCGGCGATCTTGCCCTCGGTCATCTCGTCGGAGAGCTTCGGCATGCGGATGGGCTTCGCCATGTGGACCTCGCGCGCGGGTCACGCGCGATAGAGCGACCTGCGGCACGCCTCGACGACCCGCTCCGGGGTCGGCAGCACGGCGTGCTCGAGCGGCTTCGCGTAGGGCATCGGGACGTCGCGTCCCGTCACGCGCAGCACCGGCGCGTCCAGATCGTCGAACCCGTGGCGCTGGACGGCGTCGGCGATCTGCGCCCCCGTCCCCATCCACGGCCACCCCTCCTCGACCAGCACGCAGCGGTGCGTGCGCGCGACGGAGGCGAGCACCGTCTCGAGATCGAACGGGCGGAGGGTGCGCGGGTCGATCACCGCCGCCTCGATCCCTTCGGCCGCGAGCTGCTCCGCGGCCTGGAGCGCCACGAAGCGCATCTTCTGCCAGGCCACGAGGGTCACGTCCCGGCCGTCGCGCACCACCTCGGCCCGCCCGAACGGGACGAGCACCTCGCCCGCCTCCACCTCGCCCCGGGAGCCGTAGAGCACCTCCGACTCCATGAAGACGACGGGGTCGTCGTCCCGGATGGCGGTCTTGAGCAGGCCCTTCGCGTCACGGGGCGTGGCGGGGACCGCGACCTTCAGGCCGGGCACGTAGGCGTAGAGGTTCTCGAAGACCTGGGAGTGCTGGGAGGCGAGCTGGTGGGCGGCGCCCTGGGCGCCTCGGAACACGATCGGGCACCCGAGCTGGCCGCCCGACATCGAGCGCATCTTCGCCGCGTTGTTGACGATCTGGTCGTACGCGAGCAACGCGAAGTTCCAGGTCATGAACTCGACGATGGGGCGCAGGCCCGCGATGGCCGCGCCCACGCCGAGCCCGGCGAAGCCGAGCTCGGAGATGGGGGCGTCGACGACGCGCCAGGGGCCGAACTCCTCCAGCAGGCCCTGCGAGACCTTGTACGCGCCGTTGTACCGGCCCACCTCCTCGCCGATGAGGAAGACGCGGCCGTCGCGCGCCATCTCCTCGCGCATCGCCTGGTTGAGCGCCTCGCGATAGGAGAGGACCGGCATCCCGCGGTTGTGGCGTCGCGCCGCGTCGTTCGCAACGAAATCGGGTGCGCCGGCGGAGGGGACGCCCACGCACCCCCGGTCCGGGTGCGCGCCGCCGCGCGCCGGCGCTCCCGCCGGGCGCTAGACCTCGCGGTGGAGGGCTGGATCGTCCGCCGAGGCGTAGACGTCGTCCCAGACGACCGCGGGATCGGGCGCGGGCCCCTCCTCCGCCGCGCGGAGCGCCCGCTGCACCTCCTCGCCAACCTCGCCCTCCACCTGCTCCAGCGCCTGCGGCGACGGGTCGGCGCCGAGACGGCGCAGGTGTCCGAGCAGCACGTCGAGCGGGTCGCGCCTCTTCTCCTGCTCCACCTCCTCCCGCGTGCGGTAGGTGGCGGGATCGGCCATCGAGTGGCCGCGGTAGCGGTAGGTCCGCGCCTCGAGGAGCACCGGCCGGCCTCCCTCGGGGCGGCACTCGGCCGCTGCCCTCGCCACGGCGTCGCGCACGGCCAGCACGTCCATGCCGTCCACCAGCTCGCCGCGGATGTCGTGAGCGCACGCGCGGCGCCACACCTCGGTCACGGCCGAGCTGCGCTCGATGGCCGTGCCCATCCCGTAGCGGTTGTTCTCGCAGACGAAGACGGCCGGCAGCCTCCACAGCGCCGCCATGTTGAGCGATTCCCAGAAGGCGCCGTTGTTGACGGCCGCCTCGCCGAAGAGGCAGGCCACCACGCCGCCCCGCTTCTCGTAGCGCTGTGCGAACGCCACGCCCAGCGCGAGCGGGATCTGGCCGCCCACGATGCCGTAGCCGCCCAGGTTGTGGCGAGCGACGTCGAACATGTGCATCGAGCCGCCCTTGCCGCGCGCGATCCCGTTCGCCTTCCCGTACAGCTCGGCCATGACGCGTTCGGGCTCGGTGCCCCACGCGAGCGCGTGGCCGTGATCGCGGTAGCCGTTGATGACGAAGTCGCGCGCGGGATCGAGCCCTGCGTGGAGGCCGACCGCAACGGCCTCCTGGCCGATGTAGAGGTGGCAGAACCCACCGATCTTGCCCTCCGTGTAGGCGCGCCCGGCGGCCTCCTCGAACCGGCGCAGCAGGAGCATCCGGCGGTACAGCGCGAGCAGCCCTGCCATCTCGGCGGTGGGCGCGTCGGTCGGCTGGGGGAGGTCGGTCATGGCGCTGATCTAAGCGGATCCGGCGCCGAAAGCCGCTCCGCGAGGCGCCGCAGCGCGATCTCGGTCTTGGCGTCCTCGATCTCCCCCCGCTCGCAGGCGGCGATCGCGCCGGGCAGCTCCCTCCAGCGCAGCTCCGCGCCCTCCTCGAGGGGCGAGCCGTCCCCGTCGCCGGGCGCCGGCATCACCGCGGGGCCCGCGCCGCGCGCGACCAGCGCCTCGACCAGGTGGATCTTCTCCGAGGCGATCCCCGGGAGCATGAAGAAGGGTCCTCCGAGGGGCTGGAAGCGGTCGTGGGGCACCGCGAGCCCCACCTCCTCCCGCACCTCGTCGGCCGCGCGCCGCCGGATCGCGTCGAGGCCCTGCTCGCCGGGCTCGAGCACGCCCGCCACCAGCTCCTCGACGAGCAGGTAGTCCCGGTCGGGGAGAGCCGTGGGTTGCCCCCGCCGGAAGTAGGCCGCGGGGCGCAACCCGGCGCGCGTCAGCACCTCGACACCTCGCGGACCCCGGCTCCAGAGACAGACCGCGACCGCGTCGAGCGTCGGGCGGTCGATCACGTCGATGGGGTACTCGCGCGAGAGGGAGCCGTCGCGCCGCCGGTTGCGGGCGCGATAGCGCTTCAGCCGCAGGAACCCCTCGTCGCAGCGCGCGGTGGCGGTGCGGTCCTGGACGATCTCGATGGCGGCGACCCGGTGGGACATGGGGCCGGAGCCTAACCCGGATGCGCGCCGGGCGCGCGGCGCGCCCGGACGGCGAGGGGCTCCGGCAGGAGCGGCGACGCCGTCCCGCAGGAGCCCCCGGGCGCGCGTCGAGCGCGATCAGGCGACGGTGCGCAGCGGCCGGTACTCGGGCAGCTCGTCGAACTGCAGGTACCGGTAGACCTTGTCGGCGCGCGGCGCGATCTTCTCCTGGTACGCGGCGAAGTACTCGGCCGGCGTGGGGAGCCGGCCCAGGTTGGCCGCCAGCGCGCCCAGCTCCGCGGAGCCGAGGAACACCCTGGCGCCGTTCCCCATGCGGTCGTCGAAGTTGCGCGTGGAGGTGGAGAACACGTTCACGCCGTCCGGCACGCGCGCCTGGTTGCCCATGCAGAGCGAGCAGCCGGCGATCTCGATCCGGGCCCCCACCGCCGTGTAGGTCGAGAAGTAGGCCTCGTCCTTGAGCTGCTGCTGGTCCATGCGCGTGGGCGGGCAGATCCAGGTCCGCACGCCCGGGTTGAACTTCTGCCCCTTCCAGATCTCGCCCGCCGCCCGGAAGTGCCCGATGTTCGTCATGCAGGAGCCGAGGAAGACGTCCTGGATGGGCGTGTTCTGCACGGTCGAGAGCAGCTTCACGTCGTCCGGGTCGTTCGGGCAGGCGAGGATCGGCTCGGTGACCTGCGCCAGGTCGATCTCGATCACGGCCGCGTACTCCGCGTTCCGGTCCGCGCGGAGCAGCTCGGGCCTGGCGAGCCAGGCCTCGACCTGCTCGACGCGGTGCGCGAGCGTGCGCGCGTCCTGGTACCCGTCCGCGATCATCTTCCGCATCAGGGCCGCGTTGGAGCGGAGGTAGGTGGCCACGCTCTCGACGGAGAGATCGACGCACGCGGCGGCCGCGCTGCGCTCGGCGGCCGCGTCGGTCAGCTCGAAGGCCTGCTCGACGGTCAGGCCCGGCAGGCCCTCCATCTCCAGGATGCGGCCGTTGAAGACGTTCTTCTTGTTCTTCTTGGGGACGGTGAGCAGCCCCTGCTGGATGGCCCAGTACGGGATGGCGTTCACCACGTCACGGAGCGTGATGCCGGGCCGGAGCTGGCCCTTGAAGCGGACCAGCACGCTCTCCGGCATGTCGAGCGGCATGAACCCGGCCGCGCCGGCGAAGGCCACCAGGCCCGAGCCGGCCGGGAAGCTGATGCCGATGGGGAAGCGGGTGTGGCTGTCGCCCCCGGTCCCCACGGTGTCGGGCAGGAGGAGCCGGTTGAGCCAGGAGTGGATGACCCCGTCTCCCGGCCGGAGGGCGACGCCGCCGCGCTCCTGGACGAAGGCGGGCAGCGTCCGGTGCATCTTCACGTCGGCCGCCTTGGGATAGGCCGCCGTGTGGCAGAACGACTGCATGAACATCGGCGCCGCGAACTTGAGGCAGGCCAGCTCCTTCAGCTCGTCGGCCGTCATGGGTCCGGTGGTGTCCTGCGACCCGACGGTGGTCATCTTCGGCTCGCAGGCGGTGCCCGGCAGCACCCCGGCGACGCCGCAGGCGCGCCCCACCATCTTCTGCGCGAGCGAGTAGCCCTGCCCCGGCTTCGCCGCCGGGTTCACCGGCTTGACGAAGAGCTCGGTGGGGGGCAGCCCCAGCGCCTTGCGCGCGCGCTCGGTGAGCGAGCGGCCGATGATGAGGGGGATGCGGCCGCCGGCGCGGTACTCGTCCGGGAGGGTGTTGGGCGCGAGGGAGAAGGTGGAGAGCACCTCCCCCTGCTCCGACCGCACCTGCCCCTTCCGGCTGTCGAGGACGACGACGTCGCCCGTCTTGAGCTTCGTGACGTCGGTCTTGACGGGCAGCGCGCCCGAGTCCTGGGCCGTGTTGAAGAAGATGGGAGCGATGACCCCGCCCAGGATCACGCCGCTGCGGCGCTTGTTCGGCACGAACGGGATGTCCTCGCCGATGTGCCAGAGCACGCTGTTGCAGGCGCTCTTGCGCGAGGAGCCGGTGCCCACCACGTCGCCCACGAAGGCGACCTGGAACCCCTCCTTGCGGAACTGGGCGATGGTGGCCAGGCCGCCGGGGAACCGCGTCTTGCCCATGGCCAGCGCGTGCAACGGGATGTCGGGACGGGTCGAGGCGTCGCCGGCGGGCGAAAAGTCGTCGGTGTTGATCTCGCCGTCCACCTTGAAGACCTTGACCTTGATCTCGGCCGGGACGCCGGGCCGGGCGGTGAACCACTCGCCGTCCGCCCACGACTGCAGGACCTTCCTGGCCGCCGGGTTCGTCTTCGACAGCGCGAGGACCTGGTCGAAGGCGTCGTAGACCTGCGTGGTGAAGCTGAGGGCGCGCGCGGCGTCCGCCGCGAGTTCGGGGACCGCCAGCGCCTCGAGGAGCGGCCCGACGTTGTAGCCGCCCATCATCGTCCCCAGGATGCGGACCGCGTCCTTGCGCGAGACGAGCGGAGAGCGGCGCTTCCCGCGCACCACGTCGCCGAGGAAGACGGCCTTCACCTCGGCCGCGGGATCGACGCCCGGTGACACGCGGTTCTGCAGCAGATCGAGGACGAGCGCCTCCTGGCCGGCCGGCGGCGCCTCCAGCAGCTTGCAGAGCTCGCGGGTCTGGTCCGGGTCGAGCGGCTTCGCCGGGATGCCCTGCGCCTTCCGCTCCGCCTCCTGCTTCAGGTAAGCCTCGATCATCGTCGTGGTCCTTCGGTGGGTCGGCGCTCCGCCGGGAGCAGATCTTCCGGCGGCGCTGCCGCGTGAGGTGAAAGAACCCTGTCCGCTCGCGGTGTTGCCGGCGCGGAGGGAGCACTTTCCTACACGATCCCGGGGGGAAAGTCAGCGGGGCCCTGCCGTCAGCAGGATGCGGCAGGCGGTCGCACGGCGCGGACGTCCACCGCGCTGTCGTAGAAGGTGCTCCCGGCCCCCTCGTCGGTGAGCCGCTGGCGCGTGAGGACGTTGACGTTGCGCCCCGAGAGGGTGTCCTCCAGCTTGCGGACGCCGGGCGCCACCACCACGCCAGGAGGGACCGCCGGGGTCACCTCGAGACGGAAGACCACCTCGCCCTGATCGTTCCACGCCTCCACCCGGTCGCCGTCGGCCAGCCCTCGGGCGGCGGCCTCGAGCGGGCTCATCCGCAGCGCCATCGGCCCGGCCCTGGCGCGCAGGTCGTCGCGCTCCTGCATGAAGGTGGAGTTGAGGCCGTGCAGGGAGGGCGCCGTCATCAGGCGCAGCGGAAAGCGCCGCTCCGGGCCGCCCGCGGCGTCGCGGTCGACGTGGGTGGGGAGCGCCCGCGGGAGCGGGTGCGCCAGGCGCGGGTTGAGGATCTCGATCTTGCCCGAGGGGGTCCGGAACCGACGGGCCGCCCCCTCCTCGAGACGGAGCGGGACCGCTCGCCCCTGGGCCAGCGCCTCGCGGTCGATCCCCTCGCGCATCGCCGCCGGCCGCGCCAGCAGGTCGTCGACGAGCTCGTCGGCCGTGCGCCGGAACAGCGGATCGGTGAGCCCCATCGCCGCGGCGAGCGCCCGGAACACGTCCCAGTTCGAGCGCGCCTCGCCGACGGGCGGGATCGCCGGGCGCACGCGCTGGATCGCGTAGTGGCCGTAGGAGCGGTAGAGGTCGGCGTGCTCCAGCGAGGAGGTGGCCGGCAGCACCACGTCGGCGTACCGGGCCGTGTCGGTGAGGAACCGCTCGTGGACCACCGTGAACAGGTCCTCGCGCGCGAGGCCGGCCAGCACCTCGTTCTGATCGGGCGCCACCGCCGCAGGGTTGGAGCTGTACACGTAGAGCGACAGCACGGGCGGATCGCGCAGGGTGCGGAGCGCCTCCCCGAGCCGGTTCATGTTGACGAGCCGCGTCGGCCGCGGCTGCAGGTCCTCGCGCGTGATGGGCGCCAGGTCGAAGGCCTGCCCGGAGCTGGTGCCGCAGAGCGCGCCTCCGCCCGGGCGCCTCCACGCCCCCAGCAGCGTGGGGATGCAGAGCAGGGTGCGGACCGTCATGGCGCCATTCCCGTAGCGCGTCATCCCGCTCCCGATGCGCAGGAAGGGGGCGCGCGCTGCGCCGAGCGCCCGGGCCAGCTCCTCCACCTCGCCCGGCGCGAGCCCGGTGGCGGCGGCCGTCCGCGCCGGCGTCCACTCCGGCAGCACCTCGCGCGCAAGCTCCTCGAAGCCCTGGACGTGCTCGGCGACGAAGGCGCGGTCCACCGCCCCGTCGCGCACCAGCAGGTGCATGATCCCCAGGGCCAGCGCGCCGTCGCTCCCCGGCCGCACCAGAAAGAGGCGATCGGCCACGGCGGCGGTCGCGGTGGCGTAGGTGTCGATCAGGAAGATCCGGCCGCCGCCCCGCCGGGCGGCGCGGGCGCGGGCGACGAGGTGGAGGTTCGTCGCCAGGGCGTCGATCCCCCAGAGCACCACCAGGTCGCTCTGCGCCACCTCCTCCGGATCGGGCGCGACGGTGTCGCCCAGGATGGCCTTCCAGCCGGCGTCCTTGGCGGGCGAGCAGATGGTGCGGTCGAGCCGTGAGGCGCCCAGGGCGTGGAACAGGGCGTGGCCCCCGTTGCGCTGGATGAGCCCCATCGTGCCCGCGTAGGAGTAAGGGAGGATGGCCTCGGCCCCGTGCGCGGCGATGAGCGCCCGCCACCGATCGGCGATGAGGCGGAGGGCCTGGTCCCAGGTGGTCGGCCGGAACGTGCCTTTCCCCTTCGCGCCGTCGCGGAGCAGGGGTGTGGTGAGGCGCCCCGGGGAGTGGACCGTGGCCTGGTAGCGGGTCATCTTGGCGCAGAGCGAGCCGCGCGACCACGGGTGGTCGGGATCACCACGGACGGCCACTGCGCGCCCACCCTCCACGTCGACGAGGAGGCCGCAGCAGTCGGGGCAGTCGTAGGGGCAGGCGGAGCGCGCGATGGACACGCGCGCATCCTGCATCGGCGCGCCACGCCGTTTCAATCGCGGCCGCCGCCCCCCGACCCCGCCGGAGCGCCGGCTCCTGGAACATGCTGCTAACGCCCCGCCAGGGTCCACCTGGATGGGTGTATACGGACGTTTTCCATGTGGCGTATCGTCGCAGACGTTGTGACGATGCCCTCTCCGGGGCTCGTGAGCGCGGATGGACCGGACGCCGCTCCCACCAGGGGGCGGCGTCCGCGTTTCAGAGCCCCACCCGCCCGTCCTTCACCCGGCCCGGAGGAGGTCGCGCGCCCCCGACGCGACGAGGTACGCGGTGAGGGCGATCATGACGACCGTCGTCACCCACGCGACGCCGTTGAACCAGGGGCCGTTGACGTGGCGCCCCATGATCCGGGGGCGGTTCACCAGGATCAGCATGAAGATCAGGATGAAGGGGAGCAGCACCCCGTTCACGATCTGCGAGATCAGCATGATCTTGAGCAGCGGCAGGTGCGGGACGAGCACCACCGCGGCGCCGACGACGACGATGCCGGTGTAGAGCGTGTAGAAGTGCTTCGCCTCGCCCCACTTCCGGTCGATCCCCGACTCCCAGCCGAACGCCTCGCAGATGTAGTACGAGGTCGCGAGCGGGAGGATCGACGCCGCGAAGAACGAGGCGTTGAAGAGCCCGAAGGCGAAGAGCCAGGAGGCGTACCGGCCCGCGAGCGGCGCGAGCGCCTGCGCTGCCTGGTCCGCCGTCTCCACCTTCACGCCGACCTTGAAGATCGTCGCCGCGCAGGCCGCGATGATGAAGAAGGCGACCACGTCGGTGATGATGCACCCCACGATCACGTCGAACCGCGAGTGCGGGTAGTGGTCGACCTTCACGCCCTTCTCCACCACCGCCGACTGCAGGTAGAACTGCATCCAGGGCGCGATGGTCGTCCCCACGACGCCGATGAGCATGGCCACGTAGCCGCCGTCCATCTCGAAGCTGGGCGTGACGGTCGCCTTCAGGACCGTGTGCCAGTCCGGGTGGGCCAGGAAGCTGCTGATCGGGTAGGCCACGTAGAAGACGCAGGCCACCAGGAAGACCTTCTCCACCTGCCGGTAGGTGCCCTTCACGACCAGGACCCAGACGGCGAGCGCGGTGACGGGGACCGAGATCCAGGCGGGCACGCCGAAGATGCTGACGCTGGCCGCCACCCCCGAGAACTCCGCGACGGTGTTCCCCACGTCGGCCACCAGCAGCGCCACCATCACCCAGAACGTCACCTTCACGCCGAACTGCTCCCGGATCAGGTCGGCCAGCCCCTTCCCCGTCACCACCCCCATCCGCGCGCACATCTCCTGCACCACGACCAGGGCGATCGTGATGGGGATCAGCGTCCAGAGCAGCTTGTTGCCGTACTGCGAGCCGGCCAGCGAGTAGGTGGTGATGCCGCCGGCGTCGTTGTCGACGTTGGCGGTGATGATGCCCGGGCCCATCACGGCCAGGAAGATGACGACGTTGCGCCAGAGCGACCGGCGCGTCCCGGGTTGCGCCTGGATGGGAGTCGAGATGCTCACCCGCGCCTCGCGCCTCGTCGGTGCACCCGCTCGCCGCGCCTCGCCGCGGGACGACCCGCGCACCGTGCCCCGCCGGCGGAGCGTGTTCGACGGGGACGCCCGGTGGAATCGTCGTCCGGGAGTACTCCTGCAGCTGAGAGGCACCGCCCGGATTCGAACCGGGGAGTGAGGGTTTTGCAGACCCTTGCCTTACCACTTGGCGACGGTGCCGCGGCCCCGCGACGACGCAGCCCTTGTAGCGGAGGCCCGGGGGCGCGTCAACGCAGCGCGGCCCCCGCCGGACGCCTGCCGGAGGAGGGCCGATCGCACGTCGACGCCGCGCGCCCGGACGGCGGCCACGAGCCGCGGTAGCTCGGCAGCGGCCCAGGCCGCGACGCCGGCCGTGACGCCCAGCACCAGGTCGATCCCGCCCGGCCCGACGCCGATGCGGACGTAGAGATCGGGGCCCAGGGTCAGGTCCACGGACGCCCGGGGCCCGAGCATCCGCGCGGCGATGGCCACGCGCTCGAGGGTCGCCGGCGGCAGCGGCGCGGCCGCGCCAGCCGGCTCACCACCGCGTGGGCCGCCGTCCGGGAACGGCGCGCCCGGGAGCGCGTGCGGAGGCGCGGCCGTCACCTCCGCCGTGCCCGCCGTCGCCCGCCGCCGGAGCGCCTCCGCGCCCCCGCGTGGCGCACGCCGGCCGTCGA
>JAJYHA010000359.1 GCA_021784995.1 Myxococcales bacterium | reverse complement strand
AGAGCGCCTCGTCACCGAGGAGCTCTCCGCCCGCATGAAGGTGAGCCGCACGCCGGTCCGGGAGGCGCTCCGCAAGCTGGAGCGCGACGGCCTGGTGAAGGGCGCGCCCTGGCGCAGCGTGGTGGTGGCGGGGGTGCCGGCGATCGAGGAGATGGAGGAGTTCTACGCGGTCCGCGGCGTGGTCGAGGGCGTGGTCGCGTCGTTCGCGGCCAGGAGCCGCCCGCGCGTCGAGCTGGCGCGGCTGCGGGAGGTGATCGAGCGGATGGAGGCGGCCGTGCAGGCGGAGGACCTCGAGCGCTTCATGACCCTGCAGGTCGAGTACTACGAGCGGTACAGCGCGCTCGCCACCTCCGATCGCGTCCGCCAGATCCTCTCCAGCATCCAGGACTACGTCGCGCGCGCCAAGCCGATCTCGCTGGCGCGACCGGGCCGCATGGCGGAGGCGATCGCCGAGCTGGCCGCCGTGTGCGACGCCATGCAGGCGGGCGCGGCCGCGCGGGCCGAGGCGCTGGCGCGCCGTCACTGCGAGAACGCCTACGCCGCCTACCGCGCCGTGGTGGAGCGGCCGAGGCGACAGGGCAAGGAGGGCCGAACGTGAGCGACGGGCGCGAGCAGCGGCGGGCCTGGGAGCGGCAACTCGCGAGTCACCCGCCCCCGGCGGCCGCGACGTCGTCCGGGCTCCCGCTCGAGCCGCTCTACGGCCCGGAGTCGGTCGAGGCGCAGGATCCGGCCCGCATCGGTCATCCCGGCCAGTACCCCTACACGCGCGGGATCCACGCCACCGGGTACCGCGGCAAGCTCTGGACCTTTCGCCAGTACGCCGGCTTCGGGACGGCCGAGGACACCAACGAGCGCTACCGGTTCCTGCTGGAGCAGGGCCAGACCGGCCTGAGCGTGGCGCTCGACCTGCCGACGCAGATGGGCTTCGACTCCGACGACCCGCGCGTGGAGGAGGAGGTCGGCCGCGTGGGCGTCGCCATCGACACCCTGGCCGACATGGAGGTCGTCTTCGCCGGCCTCCCGCTCGACCGCATCAGCACCTCCTTCACCATCAACGGCACCGCGGCGACGATCCTTGCCATGTACCTGGCGCTGTGCGAGCGGCAGGGCGTCCCGCCCGGGAAGATCAACGGCACCGTCCAGAACGACATCCTGAAGGAGTACGTGTCGCGCGGGACGTGGATCTACCCGGCGCGCCCCTCCATCCGGCTCATCGTCGACACCATCGAGCACTGCGCGGCGCACGCACCCAGCTTCAACGCCATCAGCGTGGCCGGTGCCCACTTCCGCGACGCCGGCTGCACGGCGGTCCAGGAGATGGCCTACACGCTGTCGGACGCCATCGCCTACGTGCAGGCCTGCGTGGACCGCGGGATGGCGGTCGACGCCATCGCCCGGCAGGTCAGCTTCTTCTTCTACACGCACATGGACTTCTTCGAGGAGGTCGCGAAGTACCGCGCCGGCCGCCGCCTCTGGGCCCGCATCATGCGCGACCGCTTCGGCGCGAAGGATCCGCGCTCCTGGATGTTCCGCTTCGGCTGCGTGTGCGGCGGCGTCACGCTCACCGCCCGGCAGCCCATGAACAACGTGGTCCGCGTCGCCTACGAGCTGATGGCGGCGGTGCTGGGGGGCGTGCAGTCGGTCTTCACCGCGGCCTACGACGAGGCCTTCGCGCTGCCGACGCCCGGGAGCGCCGAGCTGGCGCTGCGGACGCAGCAGATCCTGGCCCACGAGACGGGCGTCCCGGCGGTGGCCGACCCGCTGGGAGGCTCCTGGTACGTGGAGGCGCTCACCGACCGGATGGAGACGGAGATCGCGGCCGTCGTCGAGCGCGTCGACCGGATGGGCGGCATGGTCCCCGCCGTCGAGAAGGGGGTCATCCAGCGCGAGATCGCGCAGGAGGCCTTCCGGCAGCAGCAGCGGCAGGAGTCGGGCGAGAAGGTGGTGGTGGGCGTGAACCGGTTCACCCGGCCGGAGGAGGCGCAGCTCGACCTCTACGAGCCCGACCCGCGCATCCGCGAGCGGCAGCTCGCGCGGCTGGCCGAGGTGAAGCGCCGCCGCGACCCGGCCGCCGTGCGCTCCACGCTGGCGGCGCTCCGGGAGGCCGCGGCCGGCTCCGTGAACGTGATGCCGCCGCTGATGGCGTGCGCGCGGGCCTACTGCACCGTCGGCGAGATCAACGCCGTCTTCCTGGACGTGTTCGGCCGGTTCAAGGAGCCGGTGGGCATCTGAGGTGAGCGCGATGGCGAGGCGGATCCGCGTGGTGCTGGCGAAGCCCGGGCTCGACGGCCACGACCGGGGGGCCAAGGTGGTCGCGATGGCGCTGCGCGACGCGGGGATGGAGGTCATCTACACCGGCCTCCACCAGACCGTGGAGCAGGTGGCGGCCGTGGCGCTGGCCGAGGACGCCGACGTGGTCGCGCTGAGCATCCTCTCCGGCGCGCACCTGCCGCTCACGCGGAAGGTGATCGACCAGCTGCGCGCGCGCGGGATCCGCGACGACGTCCAGGTGGTGGTGGGCGGCGCCATCCCGCCGCGCGACGTGGCTCGCCTCCGGGAGCTGGGGGTGGAGGGCGTCTTCCCCACGGGCACGCCGCTGGCGGAGATCGTCGCCTGGTTCGCCCGGCTCCAGGCCGCGGCGCCGGGGGAGGCGCGCTGATGTGGCTCCTCCCCGAGCAGCTCGCGCCCATCCTGGAGGGCGCGGGCCTGCAGGCCGGAGGGACGGTCCCGGCCGGAGGCGATCCGCACCGGCTCCAGGTCGCGATCCGCCCCGACCGCGGCACGATCCGGCTCGCGCTGCGGCCGCTGGCGCCGGGCGCGCGGGGGCCGGGCGCGGCGGTGGAGGTGGACGCCCGCGAGCGCGTCGGCGGGGGGCACGTGCACGCGCTGCTCGCCTCGGCCGGCCTCGAGCGCTGGGTGCCGATCGCCGGCGCGCCGCTGCTCGCGCTCGCTGGCGTCTTCGCGGAGCACGAGCTGCTCTGGCTGGAGGCCGACCTGGTGGCGGGCGCGCGCGCGCTCCACGCCACCCGCGCGCGGGCGCTCTGCGACGAGAACGCGGCCTACCGGAACGAGCGCGTGGCGGGCCTGCTGGCGGCCACGCGGCCGCCCGCCGCGACGCGCCTGAAGGCGGTCGGGATCGACTTCGTCGCGCTCGACGGCGCCGTGGCCCTGCTCTCGGTGGGGGCGGGCGAGACGATGGCCGCCATGGACCTGCTCGAGGCGGCGGGCTGCCGCGCCGCCTGTTTCCTCGACCTGAGCGGCGGGTTCGACGAGGCGGCGGTGACCGCCGCGTTTCGCGAGGTCGCCGCGCTCCCGGGGCTGCGGGCGGTGCTGGTCAACGTGTTCGGCGGCCTGACGCGCGTGGACCGGGTGGCGGAGTCGATCCTGGCCGCCCTGGACGCGCTGGGCGGCGCGCCGGGGCCGCTCGTGCTCCGGCTCGAGGGCACCGAGGCCGACCGGGGCCGGGCCCTGGTGGAGGCCCGAGGCGTGCGCTGCGAGCGGACGCTGCGCGGCGCCATCGCGGCGGCGGTCGCGGCGGCGGGAGGCACGGCGTGAGCATCCTCCTCGACCGCTCGACTCGCGTGGTCGTCCAGGGTATCACCGGACGCGAGGGCTCCTTCCACGCCCGTCTCATGCGCGAGTACGGCACCACGATCGTGGCCGGCGTCACGCCCGGGAAGGGCGGCGGCGAGCAGGACGGCGTCCCCGTCTTCGACACGGTGGCCGAGGCGCTGGCGGCGACCGGCGCCGAGGCCGCCATCGTCTTCGTGCCCCGGGCCCGCGCGGCCGGCTCCGTCGCCGAGGGCGTCGCGGCGGGCCTGCGGCTGGTGGTCTGCACCACCGACGGGATCGCGGTCCACGACATGCTCCGCATCCGGGCCGCCGCGCGCGAGGCGGGGTGCACGGTGATCGGCCCCAACTGCCCGGGCCTCATCAGCCCCGGCAAGAGCAAGCTCGGGTTCATGCCGGGGCACGTCCACGCGCCGGGTCCGGTCGCGATCCTGGCGCGGAGCGGGTCGCTCTCGTACGAGGTCGCCGGCGAGCTGACGCGCGCGGGCATCGGCCAGTCCACGGTGGTGGGCGTGGGGGGCGATCCGGTGAAGGGGGCCACCTTCGCCGACCTGCTGCCGCTGCTGGCGGAGGATCCGGAGACGAGGCTGGTCGTCCTGCTGGGCGAGATCGGGGGCGAGGACGAGGAGCGCGCCGCCGAGTGGCTCCGCCTGAACCGCATCCGCCAGCCGGTCGTGGCCTACGTGGTCGGCCGCAGCGCTCCGCCGGCGGTCCGGATGGGCCACCCGGGGACGGAGCTCGCGCCGGCGGGCCGCAGCTTCGAGCTGAAGGTGGAGCGCCTGCGGAGCGCCGGCGTGACGGTGGTCGACAGCCCGTGGGCGCTGGTGGCGGCCGCGGCCGCCGCGCTCCGGGGCGCGGGGAAGGGGAGGAGCGCGTGAAGCGTCGCGTGCTGTACGAGGAGCGCGATGGGGTGGGGCTGGTGACCGTGAACCGGCCCGAGGTCCACAACGCCCTCGACCTGCGCACCATCGGCGAGCTGCGCGAGCTGTGCACCCGCCTGCGCGGCGAGGACCGGCTGCGCGCCCTCGTGCTGACGGGCAGCGGCGACGCCACCTTCCTCTCCGGCGGCGACCTCAAGGAGTTCCAGCAGATCCGGACCGTCGAGCAGGCGCGCGGGATGATCTCCTCCATGAAGGAGGTCACCGACGCGCTCTCCGCCTTTCCGTGGCCCGTCATCGCGGCCGTGAACGGGCTGGCGGTGGGCGGGGGCTGCGAGACGGCCGTGGCCTGCGACTTCCGGATCGCGAGCGAGACCGCCCGGCTCGGGTTCAAGCAGATCCAGATGGGCGTCATGAGCGGCTGGGGCGGTGGCCCGCGGCTCATCCACCTGCTGGGGCGGAGCCGGGCCCTGCGCCTGATGCTCACGGGCGAGCTGGTGAAGGCGCGCGACGCGCTCGCCATGGGCCTGGTCGACGAGGTGGTGGAGCCGGTGCGCGCGCTCGAGCGCGCGCTCGAGCTCGCGCGCTCCATCGCCCGCAACGCACCGCTGGTGGTCCGCGCCTACAAGCGGCTGGCGAACGTGACCGTCCGCGTGCCGCTCGACGAGGCCGTCGCGTACGAGACCGAGCTGTTCGGCCCGGTCTGGGTGTCGGAGGATCACGACGAGTGCGTCCGCGCCTTCTTCGAGAAGCGGGCGCCCCGTCTCACAGGGAGATGAGGTCATGCACATGCGCTGGATCATCACCTGCTGTGCCGCCGCCCTGGCGGCGTCCGTCACGCCGTCCACCGCTCGCGCCGAGGGGAAGCCCATCCTGGTGGGCGCGTCCGTCTCCCTGAGCGGCACCTACGCCGCCGGGGGCAAGTACAGCCTGGAGGGCACCCAGCTCTGGGTGGAGGAGGTGAACCGGCGCGGCGGGCTGCTGGGACGCCCGGTGAAGCTGGTCTTCTACGACGACCGGAGCGACGCGAACACGGGCGTGCAGCTCTACGAGAAGCTGATCACCGACGACAAGGTGGACCTCGTCATCGGCCCCTACTCGAGCGGCGTGACGAGCGCCGTCAGCACGGTGGCCGAGAAGCACCACATGGTGATGCTCGCGCCGGAGGCGGCCGACGCGAAGATCTACATGCGCGGCTACCGGTACAACTTCCAGTCCCAGACGCAGGCCGGGCTCTACATGTCCGGCGCGCTGGCGCTCGCCCGGGCCGCCGGGTACCGGACGCTCGCCATGCTGGCCGAGGACACGGCCTTCCCGAAGGCGGTGTCGTCCGAGGTGGCCAAGGTGGCCGCCGAGCAGGGGCTGAAGGTGATCTTCAGCGAGACCTACCCCAAGGGGACGAGCGACTTCAGCGCGCTGCTCACGAAGGTGAAGCAGTACGGCCCGGACGTCGTGTTCGCCAACTCCTACCTGCCCGACGCGCAGGGCATCCTGCGCCAGGCGCGCGAGCTGGGCGTCGACGCCAAGATGTTCGCGGTGGCGGTCGGCGGCGCCGAGCCCGAGTTCGGCAACCTGGGCAGCACGGCCGAGTACGTGTTCGGCGCGACGCAGTGGGCGTCCAGCATGCCCTGGAAGGGGAACGCCGAGTTCGTGAAGGCCTACCACGAACGCTTCGGCCACGCGCCCGACTACCACAGCGCGGCCAACTACGCGACCATGGAGGTGCTGGAGGCGGCGGTGAAGAAGGTGGGCGCCATCGACCAGGCGAAGCTCGCGGCGACCATCCCGCACCTCCGGATCGACACCATCTACGGCCCCTTCGAGGTCGACGCGCGCGGGGTGCAGATCGGCTTCAAGTCGGCCCTCCTGCAGTGGCAGCACGGCAAGCAGGTGCTGGTGTGGCCGCCGGCCGTCGCGGAGGGCAAGGCGATCCTCCCCACGCCGTCCTGGTCGGCGCGAAAGTGACCGCGCCCGGCGCGAGAGCGGCGTGAGCGGGCAGATCTTCCTGCAGCTCGTCGTCAACGGGATCATGGTGGGCGGCGTCTACGGGCTGATGTCGCTGGGCATCAACCTGGTCTGGGGCGTCATGGGGGTCGTGAACCTCGCCCACGGCGATCTCATGATCGCCAGCGGGTTCCTCACCTTCTGGCTCTTCACCCGGTTCCACCTGGACCCGCTGCTGGCGCTCCCGGCCGGCGTCGCGATGGGCTTCGCCCTCGGGGCGCTCACGCAGCGGTTCCTGCTGAGCGCGGTGCCGCCCGATCGCGGCGCCGTGAAGACCTCGCTCCTGATGACCTTCGGCGTCTCCTACATGCTCATCAACGCCGCCCAGCTCCTCTGGGGCAACGAGTTCCAGACCGTCATGCACCTGCCGGGGTCGTGGAGCGTGGCGGGGCTCGACTTCGCGAAGACGCGCACCGTGGCCTTCGGCGCGGCCGCGCTCCTGTCGGCGCTGCTCTGGGCCTTCCTGCGCTTCACCTTCCTCGGCCGCGCCGTCCGCGCCGTCTCGCAGAGCCAGGACGGCGCCTCGGTGTGCGGCATCGACATCCCCCGCACGCGCGTCTTCAGCTTCGGCCTGGGGGCGGCGCTGGCGGCGGCGGCCGGCGCGCTGCTCGTGACCATCTTCGCCGTCTCGCCGGCCATGGGCAACGGCTACACGGTGCGCTCCTTCGCGGTGACCGTGATCGGCGGGCTGGGCTCCTTCCCGGGGGCTCTCCTGGGCGCGCTCGTCCTCGGCGTGGCCGAGGTCTTCACGGGCTACCTCGCCAGCGCGCAGGTCGCGAACGGCATCGCGTTTCTCCTCTTCCTCGCCGTGCTGCTGGTCCGGCCGCAGGGCCTGATGGGACGGAAGGCGACGTGACCTGGACGCGCCGGCGCGTGGCGGGAGCGGGAGCGGGAGCCCTGGCGATCGCCGGCGCCGGCCTGCTGCCCTTCGCGGGCAGCGACTACCTGGTCGGCTTCGTCTTCACCACCTTCCTCTTCGTCGGCATGTCCTACGGCTGGAACCTGATCTCGGGCTACACGGCCTACGTCTCCTTCGGCCAGGTCTCCTTCTTCGGGATCGGCGCCTACGCGGTGGCCATCCTGGTCGCGCGCCTCGCCTGGCCGTGGCCGCTCGCCGTGGCGACCGGCACGGCGGCGGCCGCGATCCTGGCGGTGCCGCTCGGCTGGGCCATGCTGCGGCTGCGGGGCCCCTACTTCGCGCTCGGCATGCTGGGGCTGGTGCAGGTGCTGAGCATGGTCGCCTCCGCCTGGTCCGGGCTGACGAACGGCGGGGAGGGGATCTACCTGCCGCCGGCCGCGGACCTGCGGCCGCTCTACCTCGCGTCGGCGCTCATGGTGGCGGCGGGCATCGCGGTCACCTGGTCCGTGGACCGCTCGGCCTTCGGCCTCCGGCTGCGCTCCATCGGCGAGGACGAGCTGGCGGCGGAGGCCATGGGCGTGTACACGACGCGCGCCAAGCTGGCCGCCTTCGTGCTCGCGTCCACCTTCCCGGCCATGGCCGGCGGCCTCTACGCCTACCGCCTGAGCTACATCGACCCGGCCTCGGCCTTCCCGGCGCCCTACGAGCTGCGCGTCATCCTGATGACCATCTTCGGCGGCGCGGGGACGGTGTGGGGGCCGCTGGTGGGCGGGATCGTCCTCACCGGGGTGGGCGAGGCCCTGTGGGCGAAGTTCTCCGAGCTCCACCTCTTCCTCTTCGGCGTCATGATCGTGGTGGTGCTCCGCTACATGCCGGAGGGGCTCGTCCCGCTGCTGCGGCGGCTGGCGGCGCGCCGGCCGGCGGCGGCCGGCGGGAGGGGCGGCGCGTGACGGCCCCGTTGCTCGAGGTGCGCGAGATCTCGAAGGCGTTCGAGGGGCTCCGCGCCCTGGACGGCATCTCCTTCCAGGTGCCCGCCGGCAAGGTGGTGAGCATCATCGGGCCGAACGGGGCCGGCAAGACCACCCTCTTCAACGTGATCACGGGCGCGCTCGCGCCCAGCGACGGCGACGTCCTCTTCGAGGGCAGGTCGATCCGGGGCCTGCGCCCGAGCCAGACCGCCCGCCTCGGCATCGGGCGCACCTTCCAGATCGTCCGTCCGTTCCCCGGGCTCACCACGCTGGAGAACGTGATGCTGGCGGCCCTTGCCCGGGAGCGGACCCGGCGCGCCGCGCAGGAGCGGGCCGGGCGGATCCTGGAGCTGACCGGGCTCGCGCCCCTGGCCGGCGTCCCGGCGCGCCAGCTCACCCTCGCCCGGCGCAAGCGGCTGGAGGTGGCCCGCGCCGTGGCGCTGCAGCCGAAGCTCGTCCTCCTCGACGAGGTGATGGCCGGCCTCACGCCGGCCGAGGTGGACGAGACCGTGGAGCTCGTGCGCGCGCTGCCCAGTCTCGGCATCGCCGCGGTGGCCGGGATCGAGCACGTCATGCAGGCCGTCCAGAAGATCTCCGACTGGATCGTGGCCGTGAACTTCGGCCGCAAGCTGGCCGAGGGCCCGCCCGCCGAGGTCATGCGCCACCCCGAGGTGATCAAGGCCTACCTCGGCGCGCGGTACGCCGCGGGCGCGGCGAGGGCCGCCCCGTGAGCGCCCCGCTGCTGCGCGTGCGCCAGCTCGCCGCCTCCTACGGCGACGTCCAGGCGCTCTGGGACGTGAACCTGGAGGCGAACCCGGGCGAGCTGGTGGTGATGGTGGGCGCGAACGGCGCCGGCAAGACCACCACCATCCGCGCCATCTCCGGCCTCCTCCGGCCCGGCGCCGGCTCGATCGAGTTCCGGGGGCGCCCCATCGGCGGGCTCTCCTCGCAGCGC
The DNA here is from genome assembly GCA_021784995.1 of Myxococcales bacterium. The sequence continues at coordinate 1,113 of JAJYHA010000359.1, read as the reverse complement.
ATCGTCGAGCTCGGCATCGGTCACGTCCCCGAGGGGCGGGCCCTCTTCCCGCACATGACGATCCGCGACAACCTGGAGCTCGGCGCGTACACGCGCGGCGCGCGGCGCCATCGCCGCGAGAACCTCGAGCGGGTCTTCGCGCTCTTCCCCCGCCTGCAGGAGCGCCAGCGGCAGCTGGCGGGCACGCTCTCCGGCGGCGAGCAGCAGATGTGCGCCATCGGGCGGGGGCTCATGAGCGAACCGGCGCTGCTCATGATGGACGAGCCCTCCCTCGGGCTCGCGCCCATCCTGGTGGACGAGATGTTCGAGATCATCGGCGCCATCCGGCGCACGGGGGTGACCGTGCTCCTGGTCGAGCAGCACGTGGCGCACGCGCTGGAGCTGGCGGATCGCGCCTACGTGCTGGCGGACGGGAGGACGGTCGGGAGCGGCAGCGGCCGGGCGCTGCTGGGCGACCCCGCGGTCCGGAAGGCCTACCTCAGCATGTGACGCCGCGGCCCGGGCGCCGTCACGCGTAGATCCTCGCCAGCTCGGCCACTCGCGCCTGGAACGCGGCGCGGACGTCGGCCGGCGCGACGATCTCGGCGTCGCCCCCGTAGCCGAGCACCCAGCCGTACAGGTAGGGCCCCGGGGTCAGGACCACCTGCACGGTGAGGCTGCCGTCCTCGCCGGCGACCGCCTCCGGCCACTGCGCCCGCACCTGCGGGGCGACGGCCGGCGCGAAGCGCACCCGCACCTCGCGCTCGGCACCGGAGCGGAAGAAGAGGCGCCGCGCCCGGTAGCGCGCCGGATCGGGGCCCTGGTGCGCCCCGAACACGCGCGTGCCCGGCTCGACGCTCGCGATCCTGTCCAGGCGGTAGAGATGCTCCTCGCGCTTGTGCACGTTCCAGGCGGCGAGGTACCAGACCCCGTCGCGGTGGAAGAGGAGCCGCGGCTGGACCGTGCGCCGCGCCACGGCGTCGTCGCCGACCGCACGGTACTCGATGACCGCCTCGAGGCGGCCCGAGACGGCCTCCCGCAGCGCGCCCGCCCATGGACCGGCCGGCGCCGGCTCGAGGTCGAGGCCGTGCGCCAGGGTCTCCGCCTCGGCGCGCAGGGCGTCGGGGATGGCGC
>JAJYHA010000397.1 GCA_021784995.1 Myxococcales bacterium | reverse complement strand
CGCCGTCTTCACGAGCACGGCGCCCCGCGCCGGCCCGGCCGGCTCGGCGCGGAGAGGATCCTGCACGGGGAGCGCGAGGTGGACCCGCGCCTCGACCACGCCGTCGATGGCCTCGACGGTGCGCGCCAGCTCTCCCGAGAGCGCGTGGAGGTAGAGCGCGCGCTCCTCGGACGCGGTCGGGGCGAGGCTGCCCTTCCCGAACACCTCGGCGAAGCCCGCCGGCGCCTGCCGCGGGAGCCCGTGATCCGCCAGGAGCCGCTGCGCGGCGGCGCCCGCGCCGGCCTCGACCTCCACGCGCCAGGTGCCCTCGGCCCCGTCGTCGCGCCGGGTCCGCGCCGGGATCCCCCCCTCCGCCAGCGCGACGACGGCCTGGTTCGCCTGCCGCTCGTCGAGCGCGTGCAGGATCTCGTCGCGCCCGCAGCCGGCGGCCAGCGCGGCCAGGAGGAGCCACTTGCGCCGCCGCCCCGCGCGTCGCCCTCGCGGGCCCGTCGCCTCCGCTCCGCTCGCCTCGCGCGACATGCTCGATTCACACGGGGGTGTTGACGGCCTGCTTCACCGACTGGACCGCCTGCTCCACCACGCGCGACGCCACCTCCACCGTCTGGGAGTAGCGGTAGGCCTGCGCTTGCAGCGCCAGCAGCTCCTGCGCCGTGAAGGTCCGGCCGGCGCGCGCGGCGGCGACGACGGCGTCGAGCCGTGCCCGCGCCTGCTCGACCGAGGCGAGCGCCTCGCGCGCGGCGCCCGCGACACCGCCGGCGTCGCCGGCGTGTGTCGTGCGCGGCGCAGGGCCTCGTGCGTGCGTGCGCAGGCGCGCGCTGAAGCTGGCCCCCGTGGCCGCCGGAGCGGCGGGGGCCGGGGAGATCGCGGACACGGCGGCGGAGAGGTGGATCACGGCGCGGGGCTCGCTCCCGTCGATCGCGGCAGGGAGCTCAGTGGATGTTGGTGATGGCCGCCTTGGCGCTGTCGTGGCGAACCTTCATCACGTTGCTCATCGCCGTGAACTCACGGCTCTCGCGCTGCATCGCCTCCTGGAGCTCCAGGTACTGGAGGTTGAAGGACTGCGACTGGAGCTGCAGCGCGCGCGTCGCCTCGAGGAGGTCCCCACCGCCCGTCCCGGCCACGCCTGCGGTGGGGGCCAGGGTCGAGGGTGCGGCACGCGCAGCACCCGCGGCTGCGGCCAGACCCACGGAGGCGGCGAGACCCGCGGTCGTACCGGGACCCGTCGCCGGGAGGGCCAGCGAGCTCGAACCGGTCGAGGGCCCCGGGCCACCGGCCGGAAGGGCCTGGGTGGCCGTCGCGCGGAGCGCGCCCGCGAGCACGGCGCCGCCGGGGACGAAGGGCGCCGCCAGCGACGCGCCCATCGAGAGGCCGGCCGCGACGCCGGCCGTGGCGGCCTTCAGGGCGGTTGCGAACTGCCCCGGCTCCGCCTTGCGCTCGGTGGAAGGTGCGACGAGCAACGTCCCGATTCGTTCCATGGTGGCCTCCTCGGCGCGGAGGAGAGCAACCCGCGTGCCGAGCGGCCCGCGGGTGCGCCGGGAGGGAACGTGCCGGCCCGGACCACCCGCGGCGTCCGGCGACCGCCCGGGCGGTCCGCGCCCCGGCCGACGCGGTCAGCCGATGGCCGCGCCGAAGATGCGGCCCACGCCGTAGGTGATGCCGGCGGCCAGCGCCGCCAGGCCGACCATGCGCGCCGCGGAGCGGAGCGCGCTGGTCCCGGAGAGGAAGGCGACCACGCTCCCCACGGCGCTCAGGACGAGCGCGGCGAGGCCGAACGCCGTCACGACGGCCGGCGCCCCCCGGAGAAAGAGGAAGGGGAGCACCGGGACGGCCGCGCCCACGGCGAAGGTGAGGAACGACGAGCCGGCGGCCTGCCACGGCGACCCGAGGTCCTCGGGGTCGAGCCCCAACTCCTCGCGGACCAGCGTGTCGAGCGCGTGCTCGGGGTTCTTCAGGATCTCGGTGGCGGTGCGGCTCGCCTGCTCGGCCGAGACCCCCTTCTGCTTCAGGATGAGAGCCAGCTCGGCGGCCTCCTCCTCCGGCGCCTCCGCGATCTCGCGGCGCTCCATCGACACCTGCCGCGCCAGGATGTCGCGCTGGCTCGCCACCGAGGTGTACTCGCCGACGGCCATCGAGAACGCGCCCGCGAGGAGTCCCGCGCACCCGGTCACCAGCGTCGTGCGCGGATCGTGGACCGCGCCCGCCACGCCCAGCACCAGCGACAGGTTCGAGACCAGGCCGTCGTTCATCCCGAAGACCGCGGCGCGGATCGCGCCGCCGCGGCCGCCGCGGTGCCACCGCTCGCGCTCCGCGATGTTCGAGCGCGCCTCCAGCGCCTGTCCCTGGCCCATCCCGGCCAGGAGCTCGCGGTGCTCGCGCTCCTCCTGGGCCAGCGCGGGGGCCTCCACCTCGCCTCCCTGCTGCTGGTACTTGTCCGCGTCGTTGCCCTCGTTCTCGAGGACGAGGGGCAGGACCGCGGAGGTGCCGAGCCGCCTGGCCAGCCAGAGCAGGACGCGGATCCGCGAGGAGGGGCGATCGGGGGGGAGCGGCGCACCGGCCCGCTCCAGCTTCCGCGCCCAGATCTCGGCGTGCCGCCGCTCCCCCTCCGCCAGGCCGCGGAAGGAGCGCGCGCGCTCGGGATCGCCCTCCAGCGCGGCGAGGCCCTCGTACAGGGCGGCGCCGTCGCGCTCGTCGAGCAGGTTCTGCAGCCAGAGGTCGGTCCGATCCGGCATCGCGCACATACTAGACGGGATCGGCCGCCGGGGCAGCGCCGGCGCCGGGTGCGCGGTCCGCCCCGGGACGCCGCGCGCTGCCGCTCGCCTCCCCAGGTCCTTTTGGTTATAAGGGCCGCTTCCAGGAGCAGCGCCGTGAAGACGTGGCACACCACCGATCCAGGGTTCGCCGAGGCGTGGGCGGCGCTCTGCGCGCGCGGCTCGGCGCAGGACGAGGGGCCGGTGCGCGAGGCGGCGGCGGCGATCGTCTCCGACGTCCGCGCGCGGGGCGACGCGGCGCTGCTCGAGCTGACGGAGCGGTTCGACGGCTGGCGCCCCGGGAGCGCGGAGGCGCTCGCGCTGGGCCCCGCCGACTTCGAGGCCGCGTTCCGGGCGCTCCCGGCGCCGGCCCGGCGCGCCCTCGAGGTGGCGGCGCAGCGGATCGCCGCCTTCCACCGCCGCGAGGTGGACGCCGAGGTCCGCCCGTACCGCGACCGATCGGGCGCCACGCTCGGCCAGCTGACCCGGCCGCTGCGCCGCGTCGGCGTCTACGCGCCGGGCGGGACGGCGCGGTACCCCTCCACCATCCTCATGACCGCCGTCCCGGCGCGGGTGGCGGGCGTCTCCGAGGTCGTCGCCTGCTCCCCGGCGATCCGCGGCAGCGGCGAGGTCGACCCGTGGACGCTCGGCGCCTGCCGCGTGGCGGGCGTGCAGCGCCTGTTCCGCATCGGCGGCGCGCAGGCCATCGCCGCCCTGGCGCACGGCACCGCGACGGTCCCCGCCGTGGACAAGATCTGCGGGCCGGGCAACGCCTACGTCGCGGCCGCCAAGCGGCTGGTCTTCGGCCAGGTCGACATCGACATGATCGCGGGTCCCACCGAGGTGGTGGTGGTGGCCGGGCCGCGCGCAAACCCGGCGGAGGCGGCGAGCGACCTGCTCGCGCAGGCGGAGCACGACGCGCGGGCCGTCCCGGTCCTCATCACGCCCTCGCCGCGGGTGGCGGAGGCGACCGAGCGCGAAGTCTTCCGGCAGCTCGCGGACCTGCCCCGGCGCGACATCGCGACCCGCGCCCTCGAGGAGCGCGGCGCCCTGGTCGTCACCCGCGACGTGGCGGAGGCGATCGCGCTGGCCGACGCGTTCGCGCCGGAGCACCTCGCCCTGCTGCTGCCCGACGCGCGGCGGTGGCTGAAGCGGATCGCGCGCGCCGGCGCCGTCTTCGTGGGCACCAGCACCCCGGAGGCGGTGGGGGACTACGTGGCGGGGCCGAGCCACGTGCTGCCCACCGCAGGCACCGCGCGCTTCGCGTCGCCCCTCTCGGTGGCCACCTTCCGGCGCCGGATGAGCGTGCTCGAGCTGTCGCCCGCCGCGCTGGCGGCGGCCGCGCCCACCGTCGAGGCCATGGCGGCGGCGGAGGGCCTCGAGGCGCACGCGCGCGCCGTGCGCCTGCGCCTGCCCGCCCGGCCCCGCGCCGCAGGTCCGGCCCGGGCGCGCGGCCGGAGGAGGGTGAGGCGGTGAGCTGGCAGGAGCACCTCCGCCCCCAGGTCCGGGAGCTCTCGCTCTACCGGCCGTTCGAGTACGCCGCGGCGCGCCCGGACCTGATCCGGCTCGACGCCAACGAGTGCTCCTACCCGCTCGACCTCGAGGAGGTCCGAGCCTTCCAGCGGGAGCTGGAGGCGGTGGCATTCCATCGCTATCCGGAGGTGAGCGGGCGCGCGCTGCGCGAGGTGCTGGCGCGCCGGTGGGGCGTGGAGCCCGACGAGGTCCTGATCGGGAACGGGTCGGACGAGATCATCGCCATCCTGACCGCGGCCTTCGCGGTGGCGCGCGGCGGCGAGCCGGCGCGCGTGCTCTACCCGACGCCCACCTTCGGCGAGTACGAGTCGATCGCGCTCGCGCACGGCGCGGCGCCGCTCCCGGTGCCGCTCGACGCGGCGTTCCAGCTCGACGAGGCCGCGCTGGAGGAGGCGGTGCGGCGCCACCGGCCCCCGCTGGCCTTCTTCGCCACCCCCAACAACCCTACCGGCAACCGCTTCGACCCCGCCGCGCTGGTGCGGCTGGCGGGGGCCCTGGACGCGGTGCTGGTGGTGGACGAGGCGTACGGCGACTTCGGCGGCCGCACGCTGACGCCGCGCGTGCGCGAGGTGCCCGGGCTCTTCGTGATGCGCTCGCTCTCCAAGATCGGCTTCGCGGGCCTGCGCCTGGGCGCCCTGATCGGCCCGCGCGAGGCGATCGCCCAGCTCGACAAGGTGCGGCTCCCCTACAACGTGAACTCCCTCTCGATCGCGCTCGCGTCGGCCGCGTTCGCGCACCCGGAGCGGATCGACGCCCGGATCCGCCTCGTCGCGGAGCGGCGGCGCGAGCTGGAGGCGGGGCTGCGCGCCATCCCCGGCCTCGCCGTCTTCCCCTCCGACGCCAACTTCGTCCTGCTGCGGACCCCCGGCGACGCGAAGGTGGTCCACGACCGCCTGCTGGCGCGCGGCGTGCTCGTGCGCTACCTGTCGCGGCCGGGGCCGCTGGAGCGGTGCCTCCGGATCACGGCCGGTACGGCCGAGGAGAACCAGGCGTGCCTGCGAGCGCTTCGAGAGGCCGTCGCGTGAGGGTGCGCGGCGGGAAGGTGAGCCGGAAGACGCGCGAGACGGACGTCGCGCTCGCGCTGCGCCTCGAGCCGGGTCCGGCCGTCATCGCGACGGGCGTCCCGTTCTTCGACCACATGCTGGAGCAGCTCGCGCGCCACGGCGGCCTGACGCTCCAGGTGCGGGCGGCGGGGGACCTCGCCGTCGACGCGCACCACACGGTGGAGGACGTCGGGATCGCGCTGGGGGACGCGCTGCGGCAGGCGCTGGGCGACAAGGCGGGCCTGGCCCGCTACGGCAGCGCCCTGGTGCCGCTCGACGAGGCGCTGGTGGAGGCGGTGATCGACCTCTCGGGAAGGCCGCACCTGACCTGGAACGCCGACCTGCCCTCGGGGAAGCGCTTCATCGGCACCTACGACGTGGACCTCACCCGGGATTTCTTCCAGGCGCTGGTGAACCACGCCGCCCTCTGCCTCCACGTGAACGTCCGGTACGGGCGCAACCTCCACCACGTGGTGGAGGCCGTCTTCAAGGCGGCCGCGCGCGCGCTGCGGGCGGCCACGGCGCGCGAGGGGGGCGGGGTGCCCTCGACCAAGGGGATCCTGTGACCTCGCCCGCCGGCGGAGCCCCGCGCCGGGGTGCGCCGTGATCGCGCTGGTCGACTACGGCGCGGGGAACCTCCGATCCGTCGAGAACGCGCTCCGGGCCGTCGGCGCGGAGGTGGTGGTGACGCACGACCCCGAGCGCGTGCGGGCGGCGGAGCGGCTCGTGGTCCCGGGCCAGGGATCGATGCGCGCCTGCGCCGACGCGATGCGCGCGTCCGGGTGCGCCGACGCGCTCGTGGCGGCGGTGCGGCGGGGCGCCCGGGTGCTGGGGATCTGCGTGGGGCTCCAGCTCCTCTTCGAGCGGGGAGAGGAGCACGGCGGCGCGCTCGGGCTGGGGCTGCTGCCGGGGACCGTGGCGCGCCTGCCCTCCACGGTGAAGCTGCCCCACATCGGCTGGAGCCGCGTCCGGGCGACCCCCGCCTGCCACCCGCTCTTCCGCCCGCTCGACGGCGCCTACGTCTACTTCGCCCACTCCTTCGCGGCGCCCGCGGACGCGCGCGGCGCGGCGCTCCTGGCCGACCACGGCCGGCCCTACTGCGCGGCGCTGGCGGACGGCAACGTCTTCGCGGTCCAGTTCCACCCCGAGAAGAGCCAGCGGGTCGGGCTCGCGCTGCTCGAGCGCTTCCTGCGGGCCTGAGGGGACGCCGCGATGCTGGTCATCCCCGCCATCGACCTCATGGACGCGCAGGTGGTGCGCCTCGAGAAGGGGGACTTCGGCCGCCGCACCACCTACTCGGCCGACCCGGCGGAGGTGGCCGGGCGGTTCCGGGCCGCAGGGGCGGAGCGGATCCACGTGGTCGATCTCGACGGCGCTCGGGCCGGCCGGCCGGTGAACCTGGACGCGGTGCGGGCCGTGGCCGCGGCCGGGGTGGCCATCGAGGTCGGGGGTGGCCTGCGCACGCTGGCGGACGTCGAGCGCGTGCTCGAGCTGGGCGCGGCGCACGCCGTGCTGGGCACGGCCGCGGTGCAGCGGCTCGAGCTCGTGCGCGAGGCGTGCGCGCGCTTCCCCGGGCGGATCGTGTGCGGCATCGACGCGCGCGGCGGCGAGGTGGCCATCGCCGGCTGGGAGCAGGGCACCGGGCTGCCGGCCGCCGAGGTCGCCCGGCGGGTCCAGGCGGTCGGCGTCGAGCTGGTCGAGTACACCGACGTGGCGCGGGACGGGATGTTCACCGGCGTGGACGCGGAGGGGGCGGCGCGGCTGTCGCGGGAGGCGGGCGTGGCGGTGGTCGCGTCGGGCGGCGTCGCCTCCCTGGAGGACGTGCGGGCCTGCCGCGCGGCGGGGATCGCCGGCGTCATCGTCGGCAAGGCGCTGTACGAGCGGCGGATCGACCTCGCCGAGGCCATCCGCGAGGCGAGAGGCTAGCCGAGGAGATCCGGCGCGCATGCCCGCGAAGCGCATCATCCCCTGCCTGGACGTGAAGGACGGCCGCGTGGTCAAGGGCGTCCACTTCGAGAACCTGCGCGACGCGGGCGATCCGGTCGAGGCCGCGTCGCGCTACGACGCGCAGGGCGCCGACGAGGTCACCTACCTCGACATCGCGGCCACCCGGGAGAACCGGGGGACGCTGCTCTCGCTGGTCGAGCGCACCGCCGCGTGCGTCTTCGCGCCCCTCACGGTGGGCGGCGGCGTCCGGAGCGAGGCCGAGATGGTGGCGCTCCTCCGCGCCGGCGCCGACAAGGTGAGCGTGAACTCGGCGGCGGTGGCCGATCCCGGCCTCGTCGACCGGCTCTCGGCGGTGGCCGGCGCGCAGGCGCTGGTGATCGCCATCGACGTGAAGCGCAGGCCGCGCACCGCGCCGCAGGAGTGGGAGGTCCACGTCGCGGGCGGGACGCGGCCGACCGGCCTCGAGGGGGTGGCCTGGGCCGTCGAGGTGGCCCGGCGGGGCGCGGGGGAGATCCTCCTCACCAGCATGGACCGGGACGGCACCCGGGCGGGCTACGACCTCGAGCTGCTGGAGCGCGTCTGCGCCGCGGTCTCGATCCCGGTCATCGCCTCGGGCGGGGTGGGCAACCTGGAGCACCTGGCGGACGGGCTGCGGTACGCCGACGCCGCGCTGGCGGCCAGCATCTTCCACGACGGGCAATACACGGTGCAGCAGGTGAAGGCGTACCTCCACGCGCGTGGCATCGAGGTGCGCCCCTGAGGGAGAGGACCCACCCATGGCCGACGAACGCTTCCTCGCGCAGCTCTGGGCCGTCATCGAGTCTCGCAAGGCGGACGACACGGCGACGCAGTCCTACACCCGGCAGCTCCTCGCCAACCCCCCGCGCATCCGAAGGAAGATCGCGGAGGAGTCCTACGAGGTGAACGAGGCGCACCAGGCACTGGAGGCGGGGCGGGACAGCAAGGACCACCTCGCCCAGGAGGCGGCCGACCTGCTCTACCACCTGCTCGTCCTGCTGGCGTCGGCGGACGTCACCCCCTCGGAGGTCTACGCGGTCCTCGAGCACCGGCACGGCCGGGCGCCCCGCGGAGCCTCAGACGCCAGCAAAATCCCTTGACTCATCCTGGGATTTCGGCATACAGAGCGCGTTCCAGCCATCGGACAGGCCGGGCGGGTCGCCGCCCGGCTTGTCGCCTTTTTGCGAGAACCACGTTCCGGGGAAATCACGCATGACGGGTGTGCGAGTCAAGGACGGCGAGTCGTTCGAGAACGCCATGAAGCGCTTCAAGAAGCAGTGCGAGAAGGCGGGGATCCTCTCGGAGATCCGCAAGCGCGAGCACTACGAGAAGCCGAGCGTGAAGCGCAAGAAGAAGGCCCTCGCCGCCAAGAAGCGCGCGCTGAAGAAGATGCGGAAGACGTTCTAGGACCCGGGCGCCCGTGGGGCTCAAGGAGCAGCTCGACGCCGACCTCAAGGCGGCCATGCGCGACAGGGACGCGCTCCGCGTGAGCGTCGTCCGGATGCTGAAGAGCGCCGTGAAGTACAGGGAGATCGAGCTCATCCGGACGCTCGACGACGCCGGCGTGCAGGCGGTGATCGCCTCCGAGATCAAGCGGCGCCGCGACTCCGTCGAGCAGTACCGGGCCGGGCGGCGCGAGGACCTTGCCGGCAAGGAAGAGGCCGAGATCGGCCTGCTGCAGCGTTACCTCCCGGCGCAGCTCTCCCCGGACGAGCTGGGCCGGATCGTCGACGCCGCCATCGCCCGCGCGGGCGCGCAGGGTCCGAGGGACATGGGCAAGGTGATGAAGGAGGTCCTCCCCGAGGTGCAAGGAAAGGCCGACGGGAAGGCCGTGAGCGAGCTCGTGAAGGCGAGGCTCGCGGCCAGGTGACCGGCGGCGGCGCAGGCGCCGTCGAGAGGCAGGGCAGGGGGTTCACCGGTTGATCCCGGACGCCGTCATCGACGAGATCCGGTCGCGCGTCGACATCGTGGCGGTCATCGGTCGCCACGTCGAGCTGAAGAAGTCCGGCCGGACGTGGAAGGGGTGCTGCGTCTTCCACGGCGAGCGGACGCCGAGCTTTCACGTGTACCCGGAAGACAAGCACTTCAAGTGCTACGGCTGCGGAGAGTACGGCGACGTCTTCAAGTTCCTCCAGAAGGTCGAGGGCAAGGACTTCCCCGACGTGGTGCGCGGCCTGGCCGCCGAGGTCGGCGTGACGATCCCGGAGCGCGAGGAGGACTCGGCCGAGCAGCGGCGCCGGCGCCAGGAGCGCGCCGAGGTCCTGGCCGCCTGCGACGCGGCGGCGCGCTACTTCGCGGCGCGCCTGGCGAGCCGCCACGGCGAGGCGGCGCGCGCGTACCTCGCCTCGCGCGGCATCGCCGACGAGACCGCGAGGCGGTTCCGGCTCGGCGTCGCGTCGACCGCCTGGGACGACGTCACGGCCCGGCTGGCCGAGAAGGGCATCCCGGAGTCCGCGGTGGAGCGCGCGGGGCTCGTCGCGCGCCGGGAGGGCGGGGAGCGGTACGACCGCTTTCGCGGCCGCCTCGTCTTCCCCATCGCGGCGCCGGACGGAGAGGTGATCGGCTTCGGGGGGCGCGTCCTCCCGGGCGCGCCCGACCGGCTCGCCAAGTACATCAACTCCCCCGAGTCGCCGGCCTACAAGAAGAGCCGCGTCCTGTACGGGATCGAGCTGGCGCGCGAGCACGTCCGGCGCACCCGCTCGGCGGTCCTGGTCGAGGGCTACTTCGACGTGATCGGGCTGCAGCAGGCCGGGATCCACAACGCGGTGGCGGTGTGCGGCACCGCGCTCACGCCGGAGCACGTGGAGCTGCTGGGCCGCCTCGACTGCCGCCGGGTGACCTTCCTCTTCGACGGCGACGCCGCCGGCGTGGCGGCCGCGAGCAAGGCGGCGCAGGCCATCCTCCCCTCGGGGCTGAGCGCCCGCGTGGCGCTGCTCGACGGCGCGGACGGCAAGATCGACCCCGACGAGTTCGCGCGCACCCGCGGCCTCGCGGCGGTCGAGGCCCTCGTCGCAGGGGCGGTGCCGCTGACCGAGTTCCTGATCGACCGGGCGATCCAGGCGCACTGCGGCGCCGACCCGGCCAACGCCGCCTTCGAGCAGCGCGTCGCCGCCTTCGCCCAGCTCCGGCCGCTGCTGGAGCTGGCCCCGGCGGGCGTCCCGCGCGCCGTCTTCGAGGACCGCGTCGCCAAGCGGCTCGGCGTGGACCGCGCCGCGCTGGGCGACCTCCGCGCCCCGCC
>JAJYHA010000443.1 GCA_021784995.1 Myxococcales bacterium | reverse complement strand
AAGCGCCGGCCCGGCTCAGGTGGGCGGGCGGGGCCAGGGGGTCGGGCCGGGTTCGCGCCGGCTGGCTCGCGCACCCGAGCAGCGCGAGGGCGACGGCGAGGCCAGCGCGAAGGGCCGTCATGCGCGACGATGCTACTTGGCGTCGCCGCGCCGTCCACTTTTCACCGCGCTTCGATATCGCGCGCCGCGCGCGGTGGTGGCCGGAGGGGGGCAGGGGGCCCCCGGGGAGACCGCTGGCCCGTTCCGCGTGTCAGAGGCCCGGCTACGCTGCACGGTGGCGTCATGTCACGAAGGTACCAGCTCGAGCCGGCGCGGCACGGCCCCGTCCCCCTGGATCACGCCGGGCTGCTCAACGAAGCGCAGCAGCGGGTCGTCGACGCGGGGGAGGGGCCGCTGCTCGTCATCGCGGGCGCCGGCTCGGGGAAGACGCGCACCCTCACCTGGCGCGTCGCCCGCCTCCTGCACGACGGCGCCGCGCCGGACTCCCTGCTGCTGCTCACCTTCACGAACAAGGCGGCGCGGGAGATGCTCCGGCGCGTGGAGGAGGTGGCGCACGTCGACACCCGGTCGATCTGGGGCGGCACGTTCCACCACGTCGCCCACCGGGTCCTCCGGGAGCACGCGGAGGCGCTCGGGTACGCCAGGGGCTACAGCATCCTCGACCGCGAGGACGCGCGCGACGTGATGGGCGCGGCCGTCGCCGACTGCGGCCTGGCGGTCGGCGCGCGCCGCTTCCCGAAGGCCGACGTCCTGGTCGACCTGGTCTCGATGGCCGTGAACACGCAGACGCCGCTGGCCGACGTCGTCGCCACGCGCCGCCCGCAGTTCATGGCGCTCACGGAGGACGTCCTGCGGGTGGCGCGGCGGTTCGCCGAGCGCAAGCACGCGCTCAACGCGATGGACTTCGACGACCTCCTGCTCAACTGGAAGCTCCTCCTGGCCGAGCACGAGGCGGCGCGACGGGCGCTGGCGGAGCGCTTCCGGCACGTGCTCGTCGACGAGTACCAGGACACCAACCGCCTGCAGGGCGACGTGGTCGACCTGGTGGCGAGCGTGCACCGGAACCTGTGCGTGGTCGGGGACGACGCGCAGTGCATCTACGGCTTCCGCGGCGCCCACTTCGCCAACATCCTGGAGTTCGAGCGGCGCTACCCCGACGCGCGCCGCTTCGACCTGACCGTCAACTACCGCTCCACGCCGCAGATCCTCGCGCTGGCCAACCGCTCCATCGCGTGCAACCTGCGGCAGTTCGAGAAGGAGCTGACCGCGGTGCGGCCGGACGGCCCGCGGCCGGCGCTGGTCCCGTGCCGCGACGTGGAGCAGCAGGCGCGGTTCGTCGCGCAGCGCGTGCTGGAGCTGCGCGACGAGGGGATCGCCCTCGGCGAGATCGCCGTGCTCTACCGCGCGCACCACCACGCCATGGAGATCCAGCTCGAGCTGGCGCGGCGCGGGATCCCCTTCGTGGTCCGCTCGGGCGTGCGCTTCTTCGAGGCGGCGCACATCAAGGACGTGCTGGCGCACCTCCGCTTCGCGGCCAACCCCGGCGACGAGCTGGCGCTGAAGCGCGTGCTCCGGCTCGCGCCGGGGATCGGCAGCGCCACCGCCGACGCGCTCTGGGGCGCGCTCCTGGCGCGGCGCCGCTCCGCCGCCGGGAGCGTCGACGAGCTGCTGTCGCCCGACGTGGCCGGGCACGTTCCCCCCAGGGGGCGTGCCGGGTACCGGCGCGCGGTCGACGTGCTGCGGAGTCTGGCGCGGCCGCCCACGTGCGATCTGCCGGGCGAGGCCATCGAGCAGGTGCTCGCGGGCGGCTACCAGGAGCACCTCGAGGCGGAGTTCGTGAACCCCGAGTCGCGGATCGAGGACGTGCGCCAGCTCGCGGAGTACGCCCGCGGCTACGAGGGGACGGAGCCCTTCCTGGCGGAGCTCGCCCTGCTCACGGAGCTGACGGCGGAGACGGTCTCGGAGGGAGGAGAGCCCGACGAGAAGATGGTGCTCTCCTCGGTGCACCAGGCGAAGGGGCTCGAGTGGCGGGCCGTGTTCGCGGTGTGGCTCGCCGACGGGCGCTTCCCTAGCGCGCAGGCGCTGCGCGACCGCGACGGAGAGGAGGAGGAGCGCCGGCTGTTCTACGTCGCCTGCACCCGGGCCCGGGACGAGCTGTACCTCTGCTTCCCCATCATGGCCGCACCGCGCGACCGGGAGCGCGTGGTGCTCAAGGCCTCGCGGTTCCTGGAGGAATTGCCAGGCGATCCGGCGCCCTACGAGCGGTGGCAGCTCGACGATCCGGGGGTGGGCCCGGCAGCGCTCCCGGCGGCCAACGACATGGCCCTGCCGGGCCCGCCTCCGGCGCCCGCCTCGGCGTTGCTGGTCCCGGCGCTCTTCGGGGCGGCCGGCCCGCCGGTCGCGGCGGACGGAGCGGCGGGGAGGGGTGCCGGCCCGGTGCCTCTTCCGGACGATGACGTGCCCTTCTAGGGCGCTCCGGGGCGTGTGCTAGAACGGGGGCGGCATGGGAGCCTCGTCGGGCGACAAGGCGATCCTCGGGATCGACCTGGGGACGACCAACACCTGCGTCGCGCACGTGCGCAACCGCATCCCGCGCGTCGTGCCCACCGACAAGGGCCGGTTGGTGCTGCCCAGCGTGGTCGCGCTGAGCGCCAAGGGAGACTACCTGGTCGGTGGCGTCGCCAAGGACCAGATGGTGACGAACCCGACCAACACCATCTACGGGGCGAAGCGGCTCATCGGCCGCAAGTTCAACTCGAAGGTCGTCCAGGAGCTCCGCAGCTACTACTCCTACGAGATCGTCGACGGTCCGCAGGGAGAGGCCGCCGTCTCGCTGGGGGGCGAGGTCCGGACGCTCCCGGAGATCAGCGGCCTCGTGCTCTCGCACGTGAAGAAGATCGCGGAGGCGTTCCTGGCCCGGGAGATGGGCGCCGCCGTGATCTCCGTCCCCGCCTACTACAACGACAACCAGCGCCAGGCCGTGAAGGAGGCGGGGCGCCTGGCCGGCTTCGACGTGAAGCGGATCGTCAACGAGCCGACCGCGGCGGCGCTCGCGTACGGCTTCAACCGGGGGCTGAACCAGAAGCTGCTCGTCTACGACCTGGGGGGCGGCACCTTCGACGTGTCGGTGCTGCAGGTGGCCGGGAACGTCTTCGAGGTGCTCACGACGGGCGGCGACACCTTCCTGGGCGGGGTCGACTTCGACAACCGGATCATCGACTACGCCCTCGACGCGTTCTGGCGCGAGCACAGGCTCGACCTGGCGGGTTCGCCGATGGCGCTGCAGCGCATCAAGAGCGCCGCGGAGGCGGCCAAGATCGACCTCACCCTGGTGCCGAACGTCTCGATCGACCTGCCGTACATCGAGGAGAAGCGCAGCCGGCCCCTCGATCTGCACCTGCCGCTCTCGCGCGCCCAGCTGAACGAGCTGACGGTGGACCTGGTGGATCGAACCTTCGCCCTCTGCGACCAGGTCCTGGCGGAGAAGCGCCTGCGGCCCTCGGACATCGACGAGGTCATCCTGGTGGGCGGGCAGTCGCGGATGCAGCTCGTCCAGACGAAGATCCACCAGCACTTCGGCAAGGCGCCGCGCAAGGGCGTCCACCCGGACGAGTGCGTCGCGCTCGGCGCGGCCATCCTGGGCGACTCCTTCGGGCAGCTCGACGCCGTCACCCTGGTGGACGTGCTCTCCATGCCCATCGGCATCGCCACCGCGCAAGGGCGCTTCCGCCGGATCCTGGAGAAGAACAGCGCCATCCCGTGCGCGCGCTCGTTCCGCCTCCCGCCCCCGCGCGAGCCCGGCCAGCCGGTGGAGCTCGACATCTACCAGGGCGAGTCGGACGATCTGGTGGACGACGAGTTCCTGGGCTCCATCCGGTTGCCGGCCGCGGCGACCGGTCGGCGGATCGACTTCAAGCTGGACCACGAGTGCCTGCTGAAGGTGGCCTTCGACGACCCGCAGCAGGGCATGCGCGAGATCGGGTTCGCCACGCGCGACACCCCCGAGTCCCTGCGCCGCGCCGTGGCGGAGCAGAGCTCCCGGCGCGCGGCGCAGGGCGACGGCGGGGAGCGCGAGGTGCGGCGCGGCGGCGGGCTCTTCGGCTGGCTGCGGAGGAGCTGATGCGGTTCCCCTCCGAGGCGTGGGTGGCGACCGTGGTCGCCGCCGTGAACGGACACCCCGACCTGGCGGCGGCGCTGCGGGGGCTCGGGGACGACGCGGTGGCGGTGGTCGAGGCGGAGCCGCCGGCGCTGCCGGAGGACTTCGCGGTCCACGCGCGCAACGAGGGCGGCCGGATCACCGCCGTGCGCGTGCTCGAGGATCCCGACGAGATCTGGGAGCTGGAGCCGGCCTACGTCTTCCGGGCGCCGTACCGGGTGTGGCGTGCGCTGCTGGCCGGCGAGGACCCGGTGCGGGCGGCGCTCTCGGGGAGGGTGCGGGTGCGGGGCGATCTCGAGGCGCTGGTGCGGCGGGCGCACTACCGATACATCGTCGACGCAGCCCTGGCGGGCGTGGACACGGAACTCGAGGGCGGGAGGTGACCCGGTGGGAAAGGGATTCGCGGAGGCGCTGCTGGAGCGGGGGGCGAGGGTGGTCGGGCGCGCCGCCGGCACGGTGCTCTCCGATTCGCGCGGGCAGGAGGCGGTCGCGCGGGCCGTCGGCCTGGCGCAACGGGGGCTGCACCTCATCGAGGCGGCGCAGGAGCGGGCGCTCCACGCCGCCGGGCTGGCCGCCCGGCCCGACTACGAGGACCTGCGAAAGCAGGTGGTGCGGCTGAAGCGGAAGACGCGCGACCTGGCGCGGCGCTTCGAGCCGCCGACCGATTGACTCGGCCGGAAGCGGACGGCATACTGCGCCCCCGCTTCGGCCGAAAAGGGCGCTTAGCTCAGCGGTAGAGCACCGCCTTCACACGGCGGGGGTCGAAGGTTCGAAACCTTCAGCGCCCACCAGCACCACGGGCTCGCCGCGAGGCGAGCCTTCTTCTTATTCGCCATTGACCCGGATCATCCCGTGGTTGTCTGGCGGTCCCACGCCTACATGACACGTGAACGAGGGGGCGCGACGTAGGGTCGGCATGAATATCCTGAAGTCCGGAAATCGCCTTCGGAGGAGCACAATGCGCCTGATGACTCGACTCGTCCCCGTGCTGTTCGTCCTCTGGAGCACGCACGCGAGCGCGATGGATCTCTTCGGCGGCCACCACGTCGGGATGCCCGGGCACGAGGTCGCCGCGACCCGCCACGGCGGCCAGCAGGACGATGGCCCCCGCGGCGGTGGTGGCGGCTACGGCGCGCCCGAGCCTGTGACGACGGTCGCGCTCGCCCTGGGAGCCGGCGCTGCCGGCGTTGCTGCCTGGCGCAGGCGCAAGGGCCGCTGAAGAGCGGCTGCACACCCTCATTGCGGGATGGAGCACGGGCTCCATCCGTGACGGTCTTCGACGCGCCACCGGCTGCCCGAACGGCAGCTGGTGGCGCGAATCGTTTCGCACGACTGCTCGCCGACGTTGGCCGCTGCCAGGGCGAGGCGCACCGGGAGTGGCCGAAGGCGAGTAATCCGTTGTGGTGTCTCGTGGTTTCGGGACACACATGGTCGTCGCTCGCGAATAGACTTGGCCCATGTTGCTCGCGCCGCCGCCGCTGCCGAAGCCCCGGTCGTCGTTCCTCGACGAAGAGATCACCGGCGCCGCCTTGCGCGCCGGAGGGAGCGAGTCGTCTTGCGCGGAGCCGTGGGTCGTCGCCACGGTGGCGGCGACCCACTGGAACGCCATCCAGGAGCAGGAGCTCCTCGACCAGGTCGCGCGGGTGACGGCGAGCCTGCAGGTGGCCCACGGGAGGCTGGCCGCGATCCACGCCGGCATCGAGGGAATCGAGGCGGCCCTCGCCGCGCTCTCCGTCGGCAGCGGTGTCCCCTGCCCGTCGTGTCGGAGCGGCGAGATCCGCAGCGTGCTGGCGCGGCTCCGCGCCATGGCGGAGGCGATCTAGGGGGGAGGGCTCGCGGACCGTGCGCCATCGATCTGGTCGGCATGCCCTGCTCGTCGCCCTCGTGGGCACGGTGGTCGGCTGCGGGCAGACGGCGGGTGGATCCCGTTCGAGCGACGGCGCGACCGCCGAGGCATCCACCACCCTGGGGGCGAGCGGTTCGACGGGTGCCGGTCCCGGCGTGGCCGCGACCGATCCGGCCGGCTCCCCCGCGGGGCCGGGCGTGCTCGTCGTCTACCTGGCCGGCTTGCCCGACTCGCGCGTGGAGGAGTTGCGGGTCCGGATCGTGGGCGTCACCGTGCACCTTGTCGGAGGCGGGTGGACGCCGCTCGATGGAGTGGCGCTTCCGGTCGATCTCGACGTCGTGACCTCCGGCCCGCCGGCGAGCCCTGTCGAGCTTGGGGAATTGACGCTGCCGCCGGGCACCATCACCCAGCTCCGCCTGCTCGTCGCGGCGGGGAGCGGGGGGGCTCCTTCCCCGAACGACGTCGTCGTCGCGCCCGGGGCGACCGTGCTCCCGCTCGTCGTGCCGAGCGGCTCGGAGTCGGGTGTCAAGCTCCTCGGGCCGTGGACGATCACGCCCTGCGCGCGCACGAGCCTGGTGCTCGAGCTCGACGGGCCCCGCTCCCTCTGGCTCCACCCCACGAGGAAGGAGACCGAGTGGATCCTGCGACCCGTGGTCCGGCTCCGGTCGGCGTTCACGACCCCGGGCGCCTGTCCGGAGACGAACGGGAGCGCCCCGCTCCCACCCGCTCCGGCGGGCGCCGGCGCCGGTTGCTCGGACGGGTCCGGATGCCTGTCCGGTGTCTGCACGTCCGGGGGCTGCACGTCCGGGACCTGCGCCCCCAGCCCTGCCGGCGGTGCCTGTGCGGTCGCCGCCGACTGCGCCACCGGGAGCTGCGTCCAGGGCACCTGCGGCAGCGCCGGCACCGGGGGCGTGTCGTCGAGCTGCTCCAGCGCGGGCGAGTGCGCCTCCAACGAGTGCACGAACGGCGTCTGTCAGCCCGGAGGGCAGGGCGCGCCCTGCGTCACGGCCGCGGACTGCCTCGCCGGGCTCTCCTGCGTCTGGAGCCCGGCGCTGGGCACGGCGAGCTGCCTGCCGGTCGCGCCGTAGGCTCGACGCCTCACCGTGGCGCGGCTGCCCTGCGCTGCGTCCGCGCCGTCAGCTCGCGCGCCATCTCCCGGTCCACGCCCTGGACGTGCTCGCGGAGCCAGGCGCCGAGCCATTCGGAGAGGTCGAGGACGAACGACGCCGTCGCACCCCGGCGGTCGAACTCGACCATCCGCCGGTCGAGCTCGGCCGCGAAGGCACGGTGTACGAGCCGGTGCGCCTCCAGCCCGGAGCAGCCCGCGGCCGCCATCCTCCGCTCCTCCGCCGCGAAGTGCTCCCGGACGTAGCGCTCGAGATAGTGGACGGTGGCGCCGGCGCCGCGCACGCTCCCGGCCCGCATCGAGTCGCGGAGCGCCGCGACGGCCGCGAAGAGCTCCCGGTGCTGCTCGTCGAGCTCGGCGACCCCGACGGCCAGGTCCTCGGTCCATTGCACGGGCATGCCCGCTCCAGCTAGCACACCGATCGCAGCAGCGCGACTCTCCGTCCTCCGGGGTGGGCGCGGGTGGAGGTGGGCGGAGCATGCGCGCGCCCCGGCGCGCACCAGGGCGGACCTCACGGGTGGCCGCCGGGCGGCGGATCGTGAGGCGCGCGCGGCGTGGCGGTCCCGTGGACGCGGGACGCCGGCTTCAGACGGCCGTGCCCGGGTCCTCCAGCCCGCGCAGGTCCTCCGGCGAGAGCCGGAGGGCGAGCGCGCCGAGGATCTCCGAGAGCTGCGCCGGCGACGTGGCGCTCGCGATGGGCGCCGTCACGGCCGGCCTGTGCAGCTGCCACGCGATCGCGACCTGCGCCACGGAGGCCCGGTGGCGCGCGGCGACGTCGCGCGCCGCCGCCAGCGTGGCGAGCGCCCGCGGGTCCGCGAGGTAGTTCTTCACGCGCGCCATGCGCGGGCTGGTGGAGGTGGAGCCGGGCGCGTACTTGCCGGTGAGGAATCCGGAGGCGAGCGCGTAGTACGTGCACACCCCGAGGCCGCGGGTGACGCACAGCTCCTCCAGCGAGCCCTCGAACGCCTCGCGCGCGATCAGGTTGTACTCCGGCTGCAGCACCGCGTAGGGGGCCAGGCCCTCCCGGGCGCTCGTCTCGAGCGCCGCCTGCAGCCGGGGCGCCGTGTAGTTGGACGCGCCGGTCCAGCGGACCTTGCCCGTTCGCACCAGCCCGTCGAAGGCCGCCAGCGTGTCCTCGAGCGGCGTCGCCGTGTCGTCCCGGTGCGCGTAGTAGAGGTCGATGCAGTCCACGCCCAGGCGCTGGAGCGAGAGGTCGCAGCCGCGCCGGATCTGGTCGCGCTTGAGGCCCGGGCCGAGCCCCGGTCCACCCGCCCCCACCTTGGTGGCGAGGATCATCTCCGATCTGCAACGCCGATCGCGGAGCCAGTCGCCGATCAACTCCTCCGACTCTCCGCCCCGGTGGCCTGGCACCCACGCGCTGTAGACGTCCGCCGTGTCGATGAAGTTGCCGCCGGCCGCGCGATAGGCGTCGAGCACCGCGAAGCTCGCCTGCCGGTCGGCGGTCCAGCGGAAGACGTTCCCTCCGAGGTTGAGCGGGAACACCCGTAGGTCCGTGGTTCCGAGGCGCCGGCGGGGAGGGGGTGTCGGCATGAGTGGAAGATATCAACCAACGGTGGCGGTGCGGAAGCGCGTCCCTCCCGCGCTCCCCGGCGCGCGGGCCGGAGAGGGCGAGCCGCGCGAGGCCCCGGCTGGGAGCGGCGCGACGCCGGTGCGGGCGCACAAGCAGGTCCTCTCATGGCTCCTGGGTCCTCCCCGGATCGCTCTCCGGCGGTCGCACCGCTCCGCACGGTGGCGCTCCTCTCGCTCCTGGCCGGCCCCCTGCTCCTCGGGTCCTCGCGGCCGCGTCCGGCGGAGGCGCTCCGCGCGGCGCCGGCCCTCCTCTCCGCGACGGGCCTCTACTCCGACACCGCCAGCGGAAGGATCGCGCCCGGCAACCTCGCATACGTGCCGCAGTATCCGCTCTGGACCGACGGCGCGCAGAAGAGGCGCTGGATCCGGCTCCCGCCGGGCGGGAGCATCGACGGATCCGATCCCGATGCGTGGAAATTCCCCGTGGGGACGCGCATCTGGAAGGAGTTCGCCTGGGGCGGTCGGCGCGTCGAGACACGCATGCTGGAGCGCACGCGCGCCGGCTGGCTCTACGCGACCTACGCCTGGGACGAGGCGGGAACCGACGCGGTGCTGGCCCCTCCGGCGGGCCTCGAGAGCCGGCAGGAGGTGGCGCCGGGGCGGCGCCACCGGATCCCCGGCGTCGCCGACTGCAAGGACTGCCACCAGGGCGGCCGCGCGGAGGTGCTGGGGTTCGGCACCCTGGAGCTCTCGCCCGATCGCGACCCCATCGCCCCCCACCGCGAGCCGGTCTCGGCCGAGGACGTGACGCTCCCGGACCTGGTCCGCCGGGGCCTCCTGCGGGGCCTGCCGCCACGCCTCCTCTCGGAGCCGCCCCGCATCGCCGCCGCGACGCCACGCGGGCGCGCCGCGCTGGGCTACCTCCACGCCAACTGCGGCATCTGCCACGACGCCGCTGGACCCATCGCGTCGATCGGGCTCTTCCTGCGCTGGACTGCACGCGGGCAGGGGCCGCCGGCTGGTCCGGGCTGGATGGCCGTCGGCCACCTCAGCCGGTACCGGGCGCGCGGCGCTGGTCCGGGCGAGAGCCGCTGGATCGCCGCCGGGGAGCCCTCGCGCAGCACGATCGTCGCGCGCATGGCGGACGCAGCGCCCGCCGCGCGCATGCCGCCCCTGGGGACGCAGCTGCCCGACGCCGAGGCCCTCGACGTCGTCACGGCCTGGATCCGGGAGGACCTGGCTCCGGCCCCGCGACGTTGACGTCGCACCCGGGCACGGGCAGGCCGGGCCACACGCAGCGGAGGAACGCCATGAAGCAGCTGAGGACGATCACCGGCGCGGCGATGCTCGCCGCGACCCTCCTGGCCTCCCCGGCGGTCGCGCAGCCGGGTTCGAAGAGGCAGGTGAAGCGGGGCGAGTACCTCGTGCGCTTCGGCGGTTGCGGTGACTGCCACACGCCCTTGAAGATGGGACCGGCCGGGCCCGAGAGGGACCTGACGCGCCTGCTGTCGGGCCACCCCGAGGAACTGGCGCTGCCGCCGCCGCCCACGCCTGCCCCGGGACCCTGGATGGCGGTCGTCTCCTCCACCATGACCGCCTGGGCCGGGCCCTGGGGCGTGAGCTACGCCGCCAACCTGACCCCGGACGCGGAGACCGGCCTCGGGCGCTGGACGCTCCGGAACTTCGTGGAGGCGATGCGGAGCGGGAGGCACATGGGGCGGGGTCGGCGCCTCCTGCCACCCATGCCGTTCGAGAACCTCCAGGCGCTGGGCGACGACGACCTGCGGGCGGTGTATGCCTATCTGAGGACCCTCCCCGCCGTCCGGAACCGGGTCCCCGACCCCGTCGCGCCCACGCTCCCCGCCGCGGCCACCGCGAGCGGCAGCGCGGGCGCGCGCTGACTCCGCCGCGGTCGG
>JAJYHA010000053.1 GCA_021784995.1 Myxococcales bacterium | reverse complement strand
GATCCCCTCCTCGACGCGATGGTGAGGGAGGCGCTGGCGCGGAGCCCCGAATACGCGCGCGCGCGCGCCGCCGTCGCCGCGGACGAGGAGCGGGTGCCGCAGGCGGGGGCGCTCCCCGACCCGACGCTCTCGCTCGGGATCCAGAACGACGGCTTCGGTTCCATCCAGGTCGGGACCATGGAGACCTCGTACTACCAGGTGATGGTCACCCAGGGCTTCCCATGGCCCGGAAAGCGCGGGGCGCGCGAGGCGGCGGCGCGCGCCGACGCACGGGTCACCGGGGCGCAGCTGGCGCGCATCGCCCTCTCGGTCACCGCCGAGGTGGAGCGCGCGTGGGTCGACCTGCTCCGCGTCCGCGGACTGCTCGGCCTCCAGGAGCGGCTGGAGACGCTCTGGAGGGAGGCGGAGGTGATGGCGCGCACCCGCTACGAGGTGGGGCAGGGCGCCCAGAGCGATCTCCTCCGCGCCCAGCTCGAGCGGACGCGGCTGCGGCAGCAGCGGCTCGCGCTCCAGCTCGCCGAGCGGACGAGCGCGCAGGCGCTGAACCGCCTCCGCGTGCACCCCCTGGACGAGCCCGTCCCGACGTCGCGGACGCTCGTCGAGCTCCCGCTCCCGGCCTCGCGGGCGGCGGCCGACATGGCGGAGGAGGCCGAGCGGCGCAGCCCCGAGCTGGCCCAGGCGCGGCTGGCCGTCGCTCTGGCCGATCGCCGCCTCGAGGCCGCCCGACGCGATCGCTTCCCCGACCTCTCCGTCACCGCCGGCGTCATGCCGCGCGGCTCGCTCGAGCCCATGTGGCTCGCCAGCGTGGGCGTCACCGTCCCCATCTTCGCGGGCAGCAAGCAGTCGCGCGCGGTGGCGGAGAGCGACGACCGGCGCCAGGCCGAGGCGCAGGGGCAGGAGGCCACGGCGCAGGTGGTGCGGCTGCGGGCGGAGGAGCGCCAGGCCACGCTCGCCGCGCTGCTCGACACGGCCGCGCTCTACCGGGGCGGCCTGCTGGTCCAGAGCGACGCGACGGTCCACTCGACGCTGGCGCAGTACCAGGTGGGAAAGGTGCCCTTCGCCGCCGTGCTGGACGCGCTCCGCGGCCTGGTGGGCGACGAGGGCGGCTACCTCGACACGCTGGCGCAGGCGCAGCGGGTCGCCATCGCGCAGCGGGAGGTGAGCCTCGATCCCGCGGCGGCCATGGCGGTCGCCTCCTCGACCGGCAGCGTGCCGGGCGCGGGGGCGCGCGGTGGAGGAGGAGGCGGCGGCGGGGCCTCGCGCGGCGGCGCCGGCCAGGGAGAGGGCGCGTCGCCGGTGGCTGCGGCCGGCGGTGGCATGTCGGGTGGCATGTAGCGGTTCCGGAGAGACCTCATGGACGAACGATCGCCGATCCATCCCGCGCCCGCCGGGCGCCGCTTCGGCCCCGGTGCCCTGGTGGTGACCCTGCTGGCGGGCCTCGCCCTCGGCGGTGGGGCGGTCCTGCTGGCCCGGGCGCCGGGGGCGGGCCGCGGCGAGGGGCAGGCCCCCGCGGCCGCCGGAGCGAGCGGCGCAGCGCACGCGCACGCCGAGGAGGCGCACGGCACGCGCTACGTCTGCCCCATGCACCCGACGGTCGTCTCGGACCACCCGGGAGACTGCCCGATCTGCGGCATGAAGCTGGTGAAGGTGGAGTCCCCGGCGGCGCCGCCCGGGGGCGGCGCCCCCTCCCGTCCCGGGGGGGAGGCGGAGGCGCCCGCGGGGCGGACGATCGCCTTCTACCGCTCGCCGATGGACCCACGGGTGACCTCGCCCACGCCGCGCAAGGACGAGATGGGCATGGACTTCGTCCCGGTCTACCGGGACGAGGTGGGGGGGGAGGGGCGAGCCGGCGCCGTGGAGGGGCTGGCGACCGTGCGCATCGACCCGCAGCGGCAGCAGCTCATCGGGCTGCGCACCGCCGAGGTGACCCGTGGACCGGTGGGCGCCACCTGGCGGACGGTCGGCAAGGTGGCGGTGGACGAGACGCGGGTCCACCACGTCAACATCAAGGTGGCGGGCTTCGCCGAGCACGTCCACGCCGATTACATCGGGATGAGGGTGCGGCGCGGCGAGCCACTCTTCACCATCTACAGCCCCGACCTGCTCAGCGCGCAGCGCGAGTACCTCCTGGCGCTCCGCACGCGCAGCGCCCTGGCGGGCGCGGGGGCCGGAGCGGACGGCGGCGACGAGCTGGTGGCGGCGGCCCGGGAGCGGCTGCGGCTGTGGGACATCCCGCCCTCCGAGATCGAGCGGCTCGAGCGGACCGGGACGCCGACCCGCACCCTCACCATCCTCTCGCCGGCGACCGGCGTGATCACGAAGAAGGACGTCGTGATGGGGCACCGGCTCAACGAGGGCGACATGCCCTACGAGATCACCGACCTCTCCCGGGTCTGGGTGCTCGCCGACGCCTACGAGTCGGACCTGGCGCGCGTCCGTCTCGGGATGGCCGCCACGCTCACGCTGCCGGCCTTCCCCGATCGGTCGTATCGGGGGCGCGTCATCTTCGTCGACCCCATCCTCGACGCGAAGACCCGGACCGCCAAGGTCCGGCTGGAGTTCGCCAACCCCGCCGGCGACCTGCGCCCCGAGATGTACGGCGAGATCACCCTGCACGCGCCGCCGCGGCAGGGGCTCCGGATCCCCGCCGACGCGGTGATCGACTCCGGCACGCGGCGGGTGGTCTTCGTGGCGCTGCCGGAGGGCAGGTTCCAGCCCCGGGAGGTGCGGCTGGGCGCGGCCGGCGGCGACACGGTCGAGGTGCTCGCCGGCGTCGAGGCGGGCGAGCGCGTGGTCACGCGCGCCAACTTCCTCATCGACTCGGAGTCGAGCCTGCGCGCGTCGCTGGCCGCGATGGGGGG
Source organism: Myxococcales bacterium (assembly GCA_021784995.1). The sequence goes on along the minus strand of JAJYHA010000053.1, from coordinate 7,821 downwards.
GAAGCAGCCGTGATCCGGCGGGTCATCCGCTTCTCGGCGGAGAACAGGTACCTCGTCATCCTGGGGGTGGCGGCGATCCTCGCGCTCTCCTTCTGGACGATGCGGAACATCCCGCTCGACGCGCTGCCGGACCTCTCCGACACGCAGGTGATCGTCTACTCGAGGTGGGACCGCAGCCCCGACATCGTCGAGGACCAGGTCACCTACCCCATCACGACGGCGCTCCTGGGCGCGCCGAAGGTGAAGGCGATCCGCGGCTTCTCCGACTTCGGCTACAGCTACGTCTACGTCATCTTCGAGGACGGGACCGATCCCTACTGGGCGCGGACGCGCGTCCTGGAGTACCTCTCGAAGATCACGCCCCAGCTGCCGCAGGGGGTGCGGACCGAGCTCGGACCCGACGCGACGAGCGTGGGCTGGACGTTCCAGTACGCGCTCGTGGATCGCGCCGGGAAGCACTCGTCGGACGAGCTGCGGTCCTTCCAGGACTGGTTCCTGCGCTACGCGCTCCAGGCCGTCCCCGGCGTGGCGGAGGTGGCGACGGTCGGCGGCCAGGTGCGGCAGTACCAGATCACCGTCAACCCGGCCGCGCTGGCCGGCTTCAAGCTGCCGCTCGAGGCCGTCATCAACGCGGTCCGCAAGGGGAACGCCGACGTGGGCGGCCGCCTCGTCGAGCTCTCCGGCCGCGAGTACATGGTGCGCGGCCGCGGCTACGTGAAGTCGGTCCACGATCTCGAGCAGCTCGTCCTCAAGGCGGACGGCGGCACCCCGATCACGGTGAAGGACGTGGCCCAGGTGTCGCTGGGGCCCGAGATGCGGCGCGGCGTCGCCGACTGGAACGGGGAGGGTGACGTCGTCGGCGGCATCGTCGTGATGCGGCAGGGCGAGAACGCGCTCAACGTCATCGAACGGGTCAAGGCCAGGCTCGCCGAGCTGAAGCCGTCGCTCCCGGCGGGCGTGGAGGTGGTGACGACCTACGATCGCTCGGAGCTGATCGGGCGCGCGATCGACACGGTGAAGGACAAGCTGATCGAGGAGATCGTCATCGTCTCGATCGTCATCCTGGTCTTCCTCTGGCACGTCCCCTCCGCGATCGTCCCCATCGTCACCATCCCGGTCTCGGTCGCGATCGCCTTCATCCCCATGTACCTCATGGGCCTGAACGCCAACCTCATGTCGCTGGCCGGCATCGCGATCTCCATCGGCGTGCTGGTGGACGGCGCCATCGTCGAGGTGGAGAACGCCTACAACAGGATCCACCACTGGCTGGAGGGCGGCGCGAAGGGCGACTTCCACCGGGTGCGCCTGGAGGCGCTGCTGGAGGTCGGGCCGAGCGTCTTCTTCTCGCTGCTCGTCATCGCCGTCGCCTTCATGCCGGTCTTCACGCTGGTGGACCAGGAGGGGCGGCTCTTCCGTCCCCTGGCGTTCTCGAAGAACCTGGCCATGGCCATCGCGGCGCTGCTCGCGGTGACGCTCGACCCGGCCATGCGCATGCTCTTCGCGCGCATCGAGCCGTTCCGGTTCCGGCCCAGGCCGCTCTCGTGGCTCGCCACGCAGGTGTTCGTCGGCAAGTACCACTCCGAGGAGCGGCACCCCGTCAGCCGCCTGCTGCACCGTGTCTACGAGCGGCCGTGCCGGTTCGTGCTGCGGCACGCACGCGCCACCATCGCGCTCAGCGTCCTCGCCGTCGCGGCGACGATCCCGGTCTACTTCAGGCTCGGCTCGGAGTTCATGCCCCCGCTGAACGAGGGGAGCATCCTCTACATGCCGAGCGCGGTGCAGCCCGGGATGTCGGTCGCCGAGGCGCAGTCGGCGCTGCAGCTGCAGGACAAGATCCTGCGCACCTTCCCGGAGGTGGCGAGCGTGTTCGGGAAGGCGGGCCGGGCGAACACCTCCACGGACCCGGCGCCCTTCTCGATGATGGAGACCACCGTCATCCTGAGGCCGGAGTCCGAGTGGAGGCAGGTGCCGCGCTGGTATTCGTCCTGGGCTCCGGAGTGGTCGAAGCGCCTCCTGCGGCCGTTCTGGCGCGATCGCATCTCCGAGGACGAGCTCAAGGACGAGATGGACGCCGCGCTGCAGCTGCCCGGCATCTCGAACGCGTGGACGATGCCCATCAAGGGCCGCCTCGACATGCTCTCCACCGGCATCCGGACGCCGATCGGCATCAAGATCGCGGGCTCGAACCTGGACGAGATCGAGAGGATCGCGCTCGCCACCGAATCCGCGCTGCGGAAGGTGCCGGGGACGCGCAGCGCCTACGCCGAGCGCGTGGCGGGCGGCTGGTTCCTCGACTTCGTGCTGAAGCGCGACCAGCTCGCGCGCTACGGCCTCAGCGTGGACGACGCGAACTCCATGGTCATGACCGCCGTCGGCGGTGACGAGCAGGGCACGACGGTCGAGGGCCGCGAGCGGTACGGCATCAACGTGCGCTACCAGCGCGACTACCGCGACGACCTGGCGACGCTCCGCCGCGTGCTCCTGCCGCTGCCGGCGGGCGGTCAGATCCCGATGGAGGAGATCGCGGACGTGAAGCTGGTGCAGGGCCCCGCGATGATCCGGAACGAGAACGGGCTCCTCGCCGGCTACGTCTACGTCGACCTCGACACCTCGAAGTTCGACATCGGCAGCTACGTCGCCCGGGCCAAGAGGGCCGTCGCGGCGGCGGTGAAGGTGCCGCCCAGCTACTCGATGACGTGGAGCGGGCAGTACGAGAACATGATCCGCGTCCGCGAGCGGCTGAAGCTCATCCTGCCCATCACGCTGCTGCTCATCTTCGCGCTGCTGTACATGAACACCAGGTCGTCGTTCAAGGCGGCGGTGGTGATGCTGGCCGTCCCGTTCTCGGCCATCGGCGCGATCTGGCTCATGTACGCGCTGGGCTACAACGTCTCGATCGCGGCCTGGGTGGGGATGATCGCGCTCATGGGCCTCGACGCGGAGACGGGCGTCTTCATGCTGCTCTTCCTCGACCTGTCCCACGACGACGCGCAGCGCCGCGGGGCGCTGAACACCACCGGGGACCTGCGCGAGGCCATCGTGCACGGAGCGGTGAAGCGCGTCCGCCCCAAGGCCATGACCGTGTGCGCCGCCTTCATGGGCCTGCTGCCCATCATGTGGTCCACCGGGACCGGCGCCGACGTGATGAAGCGCATCGCGGCGCCGATGGTCGGGGGGCTCGTGACCTCGTTCGTCCTGGAGCTGCTCGTGTACCCCGCCGTCTATTTCCTGTGGAGGAGGCGCGGGCTGCGCGAAGGCCCGGCCGCTCCGCGGGGAGCCGAATCCGTCCTGACGGAAGAACGTCCGGCGTCCGCTTGACAGGATGATTGTCCGTCATCTAGGATTCGCCGTGATGGCCCGTTCGTTCGTCAGCTGCGCCGGCAGCGCTCGCCCGTCCGGGGCCGGGTGCGCCTGTCGACGGCCGGCGCACGGCGCGCAGATGCGCGTCTGAAGCGGCCGGCTCCCTTCTCCAGTCCGTCGATCGAGGTCGCGGCGCTGCGAGGGCAGCGGCGCCGCGCGATCTTGCTCCTGCCGTGTTCGAGGAACAGCCATGCCGACGCCTTCAGCCGCTGCGCTCCCCTGGCACCGCCGCGAGGACACCTGGGCCGTCTTCATCGCGCTCGGTCTCGTCTTCGCGGTCACCGCGGGCTTCTTCCTGGGCGCCGCCCGTCCGATCCAGTCCTTGACGCTCGCGATCCCGACGTGGTCGGGGAGCCCGACCGAGGTCGCCGCGGCCTTTGCGGCACACCCCGTCGCGCCGATCGGGCTCTTCACGGTGTTCCTGGCGGCCTTCTCTGCGGCCTCCGCGGTCATCGGATGGGACGTCGGCGGGTACGCGGCGGGCTTTGCGCTCCTGTTCGCGTCTTCGATCGTGGTGACGATCCTCGGATCGAACCAGACGCTGAAGGCCTGGCAGCTCGAGACGCCGTTCCTGGCGCTCGCGGTCGGGATGCTGCTCGGAAACTCCGTCACGCTTCCCGAGTGGTTCCAGTCGGCGCTCCGCACCGAGTTCTACGTGAAGGTGGGGGTCGTGCTCCTCGGCGCGACGCTCCCGCTCACGATCATCCTGCAGGCCGGGCCGCTCGCGATCGCGCAGGCGACCATCGTGGCCGTCACGACGTTCGTGACGATCTACCTCGCGGCGACCCGGCTGTTCGGGCTCGACCGGCGCTTCGCCGCGACCCTCGGCGCCGGCGGCTCGATCTGCGGAGTCTCGGCGGCCATCGCGATCGGTGGGGCCTGCCGCGCCGAGAAGAGCCACGTGTCCGTCGCCGTCTCGATGGTGATCCTGTGGGCGGTCGCGATGATCTTCGTGCTCCCGCTCTGGGCGCGCCACCTGGGGCTCGCTCCGGGGATCGCCGGCGCCTGGATCGGGACCTCCGAGTTCGCGGATGCCGCAGGCTTCGCCGCGGCCTCGGCGTTCGGGGACGAGCGCGCCGTCAAGACCTTCACCCTGATGAAGGTGGTCGGGCGCGACATGTTCGTCGGGATCTGGGCGCTCGGGGTCGCCCTGCTGTCGGTCACGGTCTGGGACCCGCCTCGGGTCGGGAAGGCCGAGCGCGTCGGCACGGGCGAGATCTGGCGTCGGTTCCCCAAGTTCGTCCTGGGGTTCCTCGCCGCGTCGGTGTTCGTCACGCTCGTGCTCGCTTCGGCCGACGCGGCCGTCGGCACGCGCTTCTCGGAAGAGGCGATCGCGCCCTTGAAGACACTGCGGGGTTGGGCCTTCACGTGGACGTTCCTCAGCATCGGCTGCACCACGCGGTTCCGTGAGCTGACGCGCTTCGGATGGAGGCCGTTCGCTGCCTTCGCGGCTGGCGTGCTCGTGAACGTCCCGCTGGGCTACTGGCTGTCGACCCGCGTCTTCGCGGCCTACTGGGCCGGGGTGAGGTGATGGTGGATCACCTGACCACCGTCACGCCCGACGCCGATCTCGGTCCGGAGCGGCAGGCCGAGATGGCGAGCGTGCTCGAAGCCATCGGCTTCGAGCTGCGCCTGCGCGGCGCACGGATGCTCCACACCTCCGCGGAGATCGAGGCTCAGACCGCGAAGACGTGGCTCCGGGCCCACGGCTTCCGCGATCGCGAGTTCGGGATCGTGCTCGAGTTCTCTCGACGACGGGGGACGATGTGAGCGGAGCGGAGCTGTTCCCCGTGTTCGCGAAGCTCGCCGGCCGCGACGTGGTGGTCGTCGGCGGAAGCGCGATGGCGGCGCTGCGGGTCCGGCAACTCGCTCGCGCCGGCGCCCGGGTCAGCGTCGTCGCTCCGCGGGTCGGCGCGGCCGCCGCCGCCGCGGCAGCCGTCGTGCGGCGGCGGCCGTTCGATCCGTCGGATCTGGACGGCGCGTGGTTCGCCGTCGCGGCCGCGACGCCCCAGGTCAACCGGGCGGTGGCGGAAGCCGCGGAGGCGCGGCGGATCCTCGTCAACGCCGTGGACGATCCGGGGTGTGCCACCGCCTACACCGCCAGCGTGGTGCGGCGTGGCGGCGTCACGATCGCCATCTCGACGGGCGGACGCGCCCCTGCGCTCGCGGGCCTGCTCCGGGAGGCGATCGACGCCGTCCTCCCGGCCGAGCTGCAGCTCTGGGTCGATCTCGCCGACGGGGAACGCGCCGCCTGGAAGCGCGCGGCCACTCCGCTCGCGGCGCGCCGGCCGATGCTGCTCCGCAAGCTCGACGCGCTGTACGAGGGCGGGGGCGTGTCGAGGCGGCCGCCTGGTGGTCTCGTGTCGCTCGTCGGCGCCGGCCCGGGCGATCCGGCGTTCCTCACCCGGCGCGCGATCGATCGGCTCGCCGACGCCGATCTCGTCCTGTACGACGCGCTCACCGACGCGGACGTGTTGAAGCTCGCCCCGGCGGCCCACTGCTTCCACGTGGGGAAGCGGGCGGGACGCCCGAGCGTCACGCAGCCGGCCATCGAACGCCTCCTCGTGAAGGCCGCGCGGAACGGGAAGCGCGTGGTCCGCCTCAAGGGCGGCGATCCTTTCGTGTTCGGACGCGGCGGAGAGGAGGCGCTCGCGCTCGCTGCCGCGGGCATCCCGTTCGAGGTCGTTCCCGGGGTGACGGCGGCCGTCGCCGCCCCGGCACTCGCCGGAATCCCGGTCACGCATCGAGGCCTGGCGGCCGGATTCGCCGTCGTCTCGGGACACGGCGAGGCGAGCTACGGCCCGCTCCTCGACGGCCTCGCGCCCGGGAAGATGACGCTGGTGGTCGTGATGGGCCTGGCGCAGCGGCGGCGGATCTCCGAGCGCTTGCGTGCGCGAGGCTGGAGCCCGTCCACGCCGGCCGCCATCGTCCTCGGCGCGTCGAGCGCACGGAGCTACACCTGGGCCAGCACGCTCGCCGACCTCGGCGGGGCGGGGCTGCCGCCGGATCGCGCCGACCTCCCGGGAACCCTCGTCATCGGCGCCGTCGCGGCGTTCGCGAAGGCGGCGGAGACCCGTCGCGTCGAACCCGCGACCCTGGATGCATGAGGCGACCGATGAGTGCTCTCCCGACCCAGGACGTCGCTCGCGAGCGGCCGACGTTCGCCGACCGGTCCGAGATCGACGCGTTCGTCGCCGAGCTGCGGCGCTTCGAGCGCGGGGAGATCGACCCCGAGAGGTGGCGGGCGTATCGCGTCATCCGCGGCGTCTATTCGCAGCGGCAACCGGGCGTGCACATGTTGCGCGTGAAGATCCCGCAGGGGATCGCGACCGCCGCCCAGCTCCGTGCGCTGGCCGAGGTGGCGACGCGGTGGTCGCGCGGACACGGCCACGTCACGACGCGCCAGAACCTCCAGTTCCATTTCGTGAAGCCGGCGGATCTCGAACCGGCCCTGCGCCGCCTCGCCGAAGCCGGGATCACGACCTCGGGCGCGGGCGGCAACGCGGTTCGCAGCGTCGTCACCTGTCCGTTCGCGGGCGTGTCGCCCTCCGAGGCGTTCGATGTCACGCCCTACGCGGAGGCGGTGACGCGGCACTTCCTCCGGCACCGCTTGGCGTCGTCGCTGCCGCGAAAGCTCAAGATCGCCTTCGAGGGCTGCTGCGAGGACCACGTCGCGACGCCGATCCACGATCTCGGCTTCCGCGCGCGCGTCCTGGAGGAGGACGGCCGTGCCGTCCGCGGGTTCGCCGTCACGGTCGCGGGCGGGACTGCGACGCTCTGCACGTCCGGCCACCCGCTGTTCGGCTTCCTTCGCGCCTCCGACGTCCTCGCGCTGGCCGAAGCCGTCGTCCGCGTCTTCCACGAGCGCGGTGACCGCAAGAACAGGACCCGCAACCGCCTCAAGTTCCTCGTCCGCGACCTCGGCTTCGAGAGGTTCCGCGCTCTCGTGTCCGAGGAGTTGCTGCGCGTCCGACGCGCGGCGGGGTCCGAGCTCCCGTTTGATCCGGAGGCGCAGGGCGACGAGCAGCCTCCGCCTGCGGCGGCGGGCCGTGAGCGGAGGGCGCCGCCCGGGGCCGTGCCGGACACGGGCGGCGAAGGGGGCCTGGCCCATCCGTTCCTCGCGACCAACGTCAGGCCACAGCGCCAGGAGGGATTCTCGGTGGTCGTCGTGGCTCCGGCGCGGGGTGACCTCACGGCCGCCCAGCTGGAGGCGCTCGGCGACGTCGCCGTCGCACACGGGGACGGATCGGTGCGGTTCGGGAGCGGCGGCCACGTCCACCTCCGGTGGGTGCGGGACGACGACCTGGGGGCGGTGCTCGAGGCGCTCTCGGCCGTGGACCTCGGCAGATCGGCGGCGGACGGCGCCGCCGACGTCGTCGCGTGCCCGGGCGGCGAGGTGTGCCCCCTCGCGGTCACCCGGCCCCCCGACGTCGCCCGCCAGATCGAGGCGCGCGTCCGTGC
>JAJYHA010000152.1 GCA_021784995.1 Myxococcales bacterium | reverse complement strand
TCCGATCTGGAAGTACTGCCTGCGCGTGGACGGGAAGGTGCTCGAGGGGGGCTCGCCGGGCCTGGCGAAGGCGCTCAAGACCTACGACGTGGCGTCGATGCCGCGCTACATCCAGAAGCCCGCCTTCCAGTGCCAGGTGTTCCGCGAGCAGCGCACGTTCGGGAAGAGCCGCTGGCCCTTCACGCTGGCTCGCCCGGAGGCGGTGGACTACGCTCCCTCTCGCTTCCCGGGCACCTTCTCCGCCCTGGAGCAGGTGCTCGTGCTCCCCTGGAACGAGCGCTACACGGAGGAGCACGTGGACCACCTCGCCGGCTCGATCCGCGAGGCGGTCGCCGGCATCGCCCGGAGGCAACCGTGAGCACACCGGTCTCCTTCCTGCTGGTGGGCGCGGGCGCCATCGCCCAGTCCTACGTCCAGGCCTTCAAGGACTCCAGCCTGGCGCGCCTCGTCGCGGTGGCCGATCCGCGCCGCGAGGCCGCGGAGGCGGTGGCGGCGGGGCTCGGCTGCCGGGCCTTCGGGAGCGCGGAGGCGGCGCTGCGGGAGGCGCGCTTCGACGCCGCCGTCGTCTGCACTCCGCCGGCGACCCACGCCGACCTCGCGGTCGCGCTCGCCGGCCGCGGTGTCCACGTCATGTGCGAGAAGCCGCTCTCGGTGGACCTCGCGAGCGCCCAGCGCATGGTCGAGGCGGCGAGCCGGGCCGGCGTGCTGCTCACCATGGCGTCGAAGTTCCGCTGCGTGGCGGACGTGATCGAGGCCAAGAGCATCGTCGCCTCCGGGTTGCTGGGGGAGATCATCCTCTTCGAGAACACCTTCACGTCGCGGGTGGACATGGCGAGGCGGTGGAACGCCGATCCGAAGGTGAGCGGCGGCGGCGTCCTCATCGACAACGGCACGCACTCGGTGGACATCGCGCGCTACTTCCTAGGGCCGCTGGCGGCGATCCAGGCGGTGGAGGGCAAGCGGGTGCAGAGCCTGGCGGTGGAGGACACGGCGCGCCTCTTCATCCGGAGCAAGGGCGGGGTGGTCGCGAACGTGGACCTCTCCTGGACGATCAACAAGGAGCGCGACAGCTACATCGACATCTACGGCTCCGACGGCGCCGTCCGGGTGGGGTGGAAGTCCTCGAAGTACCGGCACTCCTCCAACCCGAACTGGATCTCCTTCGGGAACGGCTACGACAAGGTGGCGGCCTTCCGGAAGCAGGTGGAGAACTTCTGCCTGGCCACGCGGGGTGCGGAGCCGCTCCTCGTCACGAGCGACGACGCCATCGCCTCGGTGCAGGTCATCGAGGCAGCCTATCGGAGCCTGGCGCACCAGGACTGGGTCCCCGTGAACGGAGGGCGGTGAGCGATGAGCGTCCGCGTCCACCCCACCGCCATCGTCGAGGAGGGCGTGACCCTCGGCGACGGCACCGCCGTCTGGGACAGCGTCCACATCCGCGGTCCCGGCACGCGCCTCGGCGCGCAGTGCCTCGTGGGCGGCAAGTCGCTCATCGCCTACGGCGTCTCCATCGGCGACCGCGTGAAGATCAACTCCAACGTCTACATCTGCAACGCCGTGACGGTGGAGAGCGGCGTCATGATCGCGGCCGGCACCATCTTCACCAACGACCGCTTCCCGCGGGCGACCACGCCCGACCTCCGGACCCTGCGCAGCTCGGCGCCCGACGAGCACACCTACCCGACGCTGGTGCGCGAGGGGGCGACCATCGGCGCCGGCTGCGTGGTCGGCTGCAACCTGGAGATCGGCCGGTTCGCCATGGTGGGCATGGGCGCGCTGGTCTCGCGGACCGTGCCCGACTTCCACCTGGTGGTGGGGCAGCCGGCGCGCTCCATCGGGTGCGTCTGTCGCTGCGGCGAGCCCTTCCTGCGCTTCGCGCCGGGGGAGCCGCCGCCCGACCGCGCCGACGTCCCATGCCCCGCCTGCGGGCTGCGCTATGCGGTCCGTGGAGGGAAGGTCTCCGAGCTGGACCCGCCGCGCTGAGCCGGGGCGCATGGCCGACGCCGATCGCTCCTGGTGTGTCGTCGGAGGAGGCGTGGTCGGGCTCACGCTGGCCCGGCGTCTCGCCCAGCGCGGACACCGCGTCACGGTGCTCGAGGCGACCTCGGTGCTGGGCGGCCTCGCCGCGCCGTGGTCCCTGGGGGACGTCACGTGGGATCGCCACTACCACGTGACGCTCCTCTCCGACGCCCACCTCCGTGCCCTGCTCGGCGAGCTGGGGCTGGAGCGCGAGATGCGCTGGGTCACGACGCGGACCGGCTGCTTCGCGGACGGTGAGCTGCACTCGGTCTCGAACAGCGTCGAGTTCCTGCGCTTCCCTCCGCTGCGGCTGGTGGACAAGCTGCGGCTCGGCGCGACCATCGCCTACGCGGCGCGCATCCGCGACTGGCGGCGGCTGGAGCAGGTCCCGGTGGGCGACTGGCTCACCGCGCTCTCGGGCCGGCGCACCTTCGAGCGCTTCTGGCTGCCGCTCCTGCGCTCCAAGCTGGGCGAGAGCTGGCGCGACACGAGCGCGGCCTTCATCTGGGCCACCATCGCGCGGCTCTACGCCGCCCGGCGCAGCGGCCTCAAGCGCGAGCTGTTCGGGTACGTCCCGGGCGGCTACGCGCGCATCTTCCGGCGGTTCCAGGAGACGCTGGAGGCGCAGGGCGTCGCGATCCGGGTCGGGACGCCCGTGGCGCGCGTCGAGCCCGAGCGGGGCCGGCTCCGCGTGACGACCTCCGGCGGCGAAGCCGCGAGCTTCGACCGCGTCGTGGTGACGCTGGCGGCCCCGCTCGCGGCCGCGATCTGCGCCGGCCTCACGCAGGACGAGCTGGAGCGCCTGCGCGGCGTCCGGTACCTGGGGATCGTCTGCGCGTCGCTCCTCCTCGACGCGCCGCTGGCCGGGTTCTACGTCACGAACATCACCGACGGAGGCGTGCCCTTCACGGGGGTGATCGAGATGACGGCGCTGGTGGATCCGGCCGAGCTCGGGGGACGCCACCTCGTCTACCTGCCGCGGTACGTCCCGGCCGGCGATCCCTTCCTGGCCACGAGCGACGACCAGGTCCGGGAGGCCTTCCTCCCCGCGCTGGAGCGCATGTATCCTCGCTTCCGGCGCGCGCAGGTGCGCGCCTTCCGGGTCTCGCGCGTGAGCCATGTCTGCGCCATCCCGACGCTCGGCCACTCCGGCCGCCTCCCGCCGGTCGCCACGAGCGTGCCGGGCCTCCACCTGCTCGGCTCGGCGCACGTGGTGAACGGCACGCTCAACGTGAACGAGAGCGTCCGCCTGGCCGAGACCCACCTGGACCGGGAGCTCCGGTGAAGCCCATCGCCAGCCTCTCCCTCGATCTCGACAACCAGTGGTCGTACATGAAGACGCACGGCGACGCGGGCTGGGAGGACTTCCCCAGCTACCTCGACCTGGTGGTGCCGCGGTTCCTGGCGATCCTAGAGGAGCGGGGGCTGCGCATCACCGTCTTCGTGGTGGGGCAGGACGCCGCCCTCGAGAGGAACCGCGGCGCGCTGCAGCGGATCGCGGCGGCCGGCCACGAGATCGGGAACCACTCCTTTCACCACGAGCCGTGGCTCCACCTCTACTCGGAGGAGCAGGTGGAGGCCGAGATCGCGCGCGCGGAGGCCGCCATCGAGGGGGCCACGGGGCGGCGGCCGCACGGCTTCCGCGGCCCGGGCTTCAGCGTCTCGCCGGCCGTGCTGAACGTCCTCCGGCGGCGAGGGTACGAGTACGACTGCTCCACCTTCCCCACCTTCCTCGGCCCGCTCGCGCGCGCCTACTACTTCCTGAAGTCCGACCTTCCGCCGGACGAGCGCGAGCGGCGCAAGCGGCTCTTCGGCGGCTGGAGGGAGGGGCTCCGGCCCATCGATCCCTACCGCTGGGACCTGGCCGGGGGACCGCTGGTGGAGATCCCGGTCACGACGCTGCCCGTTCTCAGGGTCCCCATCCACCTGAGCTACGTCCTCTACCTCGCCTCCTTCTCGCCGGTGGCGGCGCGGGCCTACTTCGCGGCCGCGCTGGCGACCTGCAGGGCTCTCCGGACCGCGCCCTCGATCCTGCTGCACCCGCTCGACTTCCTCTCGGGGGAGGACGTGGGGGCGCTCGCCTTCTTCCCGGCCATGGCCATGCCCACCGCGAGGAAGCTGGAGGTCGTCGGCGCCTGCCTGGAGCTGCTGTGCCGGCGGTTCGACGTCCGGTGCATGGAGGAGCACGCGAGGGAGCCCTCCGCCTCACGCTGCGCCCTGCGAACCCTGGGCGGCCCGAGGTAGCGCGCGATGGCGATCCCTCCCGCGCATGCATCACGCGAGTGCCCCTACCAGCGGAAGAACCTGCACTTCACCAAGCTGGGTCACCGCATCGTGGCGGACCACCTCGCGGAGGCGTGGTCACGGCTCGTTCCCGGGGGAGCAGCACGTACAGGTCCTGCCCCGACCAGCCCGGTACGTAGCTCGCGTTGACCACGTCCGCCGTCCCTGCCCCGAGCCAGCGATCGATCTCGAGACGGCCCTCGGCCGTCGCCGGCGAGCCCGTCAAGACGACGGCCCCGAAGCACCTCGCCCGCAGCCGTGACTGGAGGTCGGTGACCATCCCGGGCCGGTGAGCCGAGGCGACGCCGAACATCCACTGATCGAGCAGGAAGGGGCGCTCCCCGAGCAGGATCGGCACCAGGGGATAGGCCGAGAGGACCGGCCCGCGCGCCTGCCGGAGGGCGGGCAAGACCTGATCGTACTCCGCACGGCGCGTCGGGTGGACGCGGTGGCGCAGAAGTCCCAGCTCCGGTGCCAGGAGGAGCGTCCCGATCAGGAGGAGGCAGGAGGCCAGCAGCGCTGCGCCGAGCTGTCGTCCGACCGCGCCGGTGGCCAGCAGGGCCGCCAGCATCAGCGCCGACGCGGTCTCGACCTCCATCAGGTGGTGCGACTCGATGCCGTAGCCCGTGTGCACGCCGAGGCAGACGAGCGCCGCCGCGAGCGCGTAGGCGAGCAGCGGGCGGAACCTCGTCCGGGCCGCCGGCTCGAAGAAGCAGCCCAGCGCCAGGAGCGTGGGGGGGATGGTGAGCACCGTGAGGTACCGAACGTTCAGCAGGAGGTGATAGGGGAGCTTGAGGACGTCCGAGAGCCCGGTGCGTCCCACCACCGATGCGAAGAAGACCTGGAGGAAGCGGCCGTGGGTTTGCACCTGCACGCTCACGACGAGCAGGGCCGCGAAGGCGGCGCCAGCGCCGGCCAGCAGCAGTGCGGCTCGCCGGCGGCCCGACATCCACAGGAGGATGAACCCCGCTGCGGGCGCCGCCACGCTCGTGAACTTGGTGAACCAGGAGAAGGCGAAGAGGAACGCTGCGCCGAGCAGTTGCGTGGCGGAGGGGGGTCGATCCTCTCCACCCCACACGAGGGCGAGCGCACAGATGGCCACTGCGGCGGAGAGGAGATCGCCCCGGGTCGCGACGGCCGCCTCCTGGATCGAGGGCGACAGCAGCACGAGGCAGGCGCCGCCAGCGCACTCCAGCCGATCCAGCCCGGAACGCCGGAGGAGCGCGTAGCTCCCGAGCAGCAGGAGCGACAGGGCTAGCCCGGTGACGGCGAAGCCGCTCGCGACCGGAGGCAAGACCCTCATCGCCCAGGCCTGCAGCACGACGTGGCCCGGGAAGTACCGACTCCCACCGTAGCCCTGATCGGACCAGAGCGGACGATAGGGCGTGCCCGAGGCCCAGTCGAAGGCGAGCGCCGTCCAGACCTCCGAGGGCGGATCGACGTCCTGCCGGACCGCTGCTAGCGCCAGCCGGGCGACGGTGATCGGCAGGAGCGTGAGCGCCAGGACGAGGATCACCGTGCCCAGCGTCGTTCGACCCACGCGGGAGGAATGAGCCGGGCCGGTCATGCTCGTGCTCGGCCGGGGTTGGAACCCGGACCGGCCGGCGCGCTGCGGCGTGGGCCGGCGCGCGTGGCAACGTATCGGCGGACCCTGCTCATCAGCGGAGGACGGTAGCGGCTTCGTGCGCTGGCCACAACGTCCTCCGCGTGCGATCATCCGCAGGACATGAAGCTTCGCGCGTTCCCGCTGGTGGTCGTCCTGTCGGCCGTGACGCTGGCGGCGACTCCCGGCGCCTCCCCGGCGGGGACGCCGGAGCAGGATGGGAACGTGCGCTCCGATCTCGTCGCGCTCTCCGGGAGGCGGGTCTTCTTCGGCCACCAGTCGGTCGGCATGAACGTCCTGGACGGGCTGCGGGCGCTCGCCGCCGAGGAGGGAGTGCCGCTCCGTATCGTCGAGCGGCGGACCGCCGCCGGCATCGATCCCGGGACCGTCGCCCACATGTTCGTCCCGTCGAACGGGCATCCGCTGCAGAAGCTCGAGAGCTTCGAGGCCGCGATGGGGCCTGCCTCTCCCGCGGACCCCGACGTCGCGCTGGTGAAGTTCTGCTTCGTGGACTTCGATCCGGACACGGACGTGGCGGCGCTCTTCGCCCGCTACCAGGCCACGCTGGCGCGCCTGAAGGCGGCGCACCCGAGGACCGTGTTCGTCCACGTCACGGTCCCGCTGACCACGGCCGAGCACGGTCCGAAAGATCTGCTGAAGCGCATCCTCGGACGCGCCACCAGCTCCACGGTGAACGCCCGCCGCGAGGCGTTCAGCGACCTGCTGCGCGCCGCCTACGCGGGCCGGGAGCCGCTCTTCGATCTCGCGCGGGTGGAGTCCACGACCCCCGACGGCCACCGCGAGTCGGGGATCTGGCAGGGGCACGCCGTCCCGGCGCTCGTCCCCGCCTACACGAGTGACGGAGCGCACCTGAACTCCATGGCGGCCAGGCGGGCCGCGGCTGCGCTCGTCTCGGTGCTGGCGCGCACTCACGCGACGCCGTAGGGCGACGCTCCGGCACCCCGATGTAACGTGCACGTGTCAATACCGTGCCTTGCGTACCGGCCTGAGTGTCTTCAATCGTCCCGTGATTCCGGTACACGCTGTGGAGCAAACGGCGGTGTGACCTGGCCACTCGGCGATGCGCGAGAGTGGGCGCCATGTCCGTGCGCGCCCACAAGGTAGTAAAAATACTCATGTTCCGGTGTGCGCTCCAAGTCCGGATCGGGCGCCGCCGTGCCCCCGGTTGGCACCCGCTCGATTGCCAATGCGCCGAGACTCACCCGAGCGGACCTGTGCCTCGTCAAGCAATCCATCGCATCGACGAGTAGGGTGGTCGCCACCAGTCTCCGCACCTCGCGCGAACCGGGCGTCGTCCACGCACCCCCGCGCAGGTCCGGAACCGGAGGACGACATGTATCTCCTGGACGTGCTGCTGGCGGTGCTGGCGCTGCCGGCGCTCATGACGACCGGTTACCTGTGCGCGCTCGCGCTCTGCGCGCGCAGGGCACCTGCGCGGGCGGCCGGCGTCCCCACGCTGCGCTTCGACATCGTCGTCCCGGCGCACGACGAGGAGGCGGGCATCGCGAGGACGGTCGGGAACCTGCTCGCCGTGGACTACCCGGCGCACCTGTGCCGCGTGCTGGTGGTCGCCGACAACTGCCGCGACGCCACCGCCCGGCGCGCCCGTGGCGCCGGGGCCGTGGTCCTCGAGCGCGACGACCCCGCGCACGTCGGCAAGGGGTACGCCCTGTCGCTCGCCTTCCGGCGCTCCCTGGCCGACCGGTTCGCCGACGCGGTCGTGGTCGTCGACGCCGACACGGACGCATCGCCGAACCTGCTGCAGGCCTTCGCGGCGCGCCTCGCCGCGGGCGCGACGGCGATCCAGGGGCACTACACGGTCCGGAACGCGGACGCCTCGTGGCGCACGCGCCTGATGGCCGTCGCCTTCTGCCTCTTCCACAAGGTCCGCTCGCTGGCGCGCGAGCGCTTCGGCCTGTCGGCGGGCCTGCGCGGCAACGGGATGTGCTTCGCGACCTCCGTGCTCCGTGAGGTGCCGCACGACGCCTACTCCGTGGTCGAGGACCTCGAGTACGGGATCCGGCTGGGACTCGCCGGCCACCGCGTCCACTACGCCGACGACGCCGTCGTCCTCGGCGACATGGTGAGCTCCGAGCGCGCCTCGCGCTCCCAGCGCCGCCGGTGGGAGGGAGGGCGCCGGGATCTCCGCGGGCGCTACGCCGGGGCGCTGCTCGCCGCCGCCCTCCGGCGCCGCGATCCGATCCTGCTCGACCTCGCCCTCGACCTCCTGGTGCCGCCGCTCGCGATGGTGGCGACCGGCGTGGCGGTGGGGCTCGCGGCCTCCGTCCTGCTCTCGCTCTGGGCGGGGACGGTGCTGCCGGCGACGTACGCCTGGCTCGCGTGCGCGGCGCTCCTGGCGGCGTACGTCCTCCGGGGAGTCCAGCTCGCCGGCCTGGGGTGGCGCGGCCTCCTCGCGCTGCTCCACGCGCCCGTCTACGTGGCATGGAAGCTCGCGCTGCCGCTGCTCTCCGGACGCGACCGGCGCGGCTGGGTGCGCACGGCGCGTGAGCCGCTGCCGGCGCGCGCGCCGGAGCCCGTGCCGCAGCCGGTGGGGCAGCGCGTGGCCGTTCGGGTCGGGGGCCCGGCCATCACCCTGAAGATCCCGCGGCCGGAGAGGTGATCATGCGCCCCGTGCTCAAGAGCAACTCCCGCGCGGTGGACGTCGTGCTGCGGCTCTCGGACCTCGCCGTCCTGGCCGTCGCCTTCCCCGTCGCCTACTTCCTCCGCGACGGCGTCCTGCGGAGGGCGTTCTCGGGCCTCTACCCGATCGATCACTACTGGCCGATGGTGGCGCTCGCGATGCTGCTCTGGATCGGCGCGGCCACCGTCTCGGACGTCTACGTGGCCTACCGCCGGCAGACGACGTGGCTCGAGCTGGCGCGCATCGCGCGGTCGCAGGCGGTGGTGGCCCTCGGGCTGGGGGCGCTCGCCTTCTTCTCCCACAAGCAGGAGGTGTCGCGCCTCTTCGTCGGCCTCTACTCGGCCACGGCGATGGCCCTCTTCGTGGTGAACCGCGCCGTCATCCGCGGGCTCGCGCACGCGCTGCGCCGGCGCGGCTACAACACGCGCCGCTTCGCGGTGGCGGGCTCGGGCCTCCTGGCGCGGCAGGCGGTCGAGGGCGTCCTGGGACACCCGGAGTGGGGCTACGACTTCGCGGGCTACCTGCTCGAGAGCCCCGCGTCGCACGCGGCCGCGCCGGGCCCGGTGCTCGGGCAGGTCCGCGACCTGGGCAGGATCCTGGAGCGTGAGGTGGTGGACGAGCTGGTGGTCGCGCTCCCGGCCGAGCAGGGCGAGCTGACGCGGGAGGTCCTGCGCGTCGGCGAGGAGCGCGGCATCCCCGTCAAGCTCTGCATGGACTTCTCGGTGCTCCGCATCTCCCGGATGTCCTTCGAGGACATCGACGGCATCCCGGCCGTCGCCTTCTCGCCGGTGCCCTCCGACGTGGTCGCGCTCGGGGCGAAGCGCCTCTTCGACCTCGCGCTGAGCACGACCGTCCTCCTCCTGACGGCGCCGCTGCTCGCCCTCATCGCGGCCGCCATCCGCCTCGAGTCGCCCGGCCCGGTCCTCTTCCGCCAGCGGCGGGTGGGGGTGAACGGCAGGCACTTCACGCTCTGGAAGTTCAGGACCATGTGCGCGGACGCCGAGGCGCGATTGGCGCAGCTCAGGACCCAGAACGAGGTGGGCGGCCCGGTCTTCAAGATGAGGAACGATCCGCGCATCACGCGCGTGGGGCGCTGGCTGCGCAAGACCTCGCTCGACGAGTTCCCCCAGTTCTGGAACGTGCTGTGCGGCGACATGAGCGTGGTCGGCCCGCGTCCACCCATCCCGTCCGAGGTGGAGCGGTACGAGGCGTGGCAGCGGCGCCGCCTCAGCGTGAAGCCGGGCATCACCTGTGTCTGGCAGGTGAGCGGCCGCAGCGACATCGACTTCGACGAGTGGATGGAGCTCGACCTGCACTACATCGACAACTGGTCGCTCTGGGGCGACGTCCGGATCGTCCTCCGGACGGTCCCGGCCGTGCTCTTCGGCCGCGGCGCACACTGAGGCCGAGCCTCGCGCGGGGCGATGTCCCACGGGCTCGGGGCCCCCGGACGTCGTCTCCGCTGCCCGGGTGGTCGTGCTCGGCGTCGGCGCTGGTAGTAAGCTGGGACCGACCGAGGTTCCCGGATGAGCGGCAAGGGCGATGGGGACGACGCCGTGAGGCGCGGCCCGGCGGACGACAGGGACGCGGCGCCGGGGGAGACCTCGGGGGCCCGGCCTGCCGCGCGCACCGTCGATCGAGTCCGCCGCTTCATGGGGAAGGTGACGGCGCCCCTTCGGCTCTGGGGTTGCACCCACGTGGGCGCCGGCGTCCGCACGCTCGGCAGGCCGCGGGTGGTGAACCGGGGGCGGATGGAGATCCGCGACCGCGCGGTGATCGACTCGCGCTTCAGCGCGGTCGAGCTGGTCACCGCGCCCGGCGGCTCGATCGTCGTCGGCGAGGGCACGGTGGTCGAGCACGGAGCGATGCTGGTGGCCGGCAAGCTGGTGGAGCTGGGCGACGGCGTCACCATCGGCCCCTACTGCGTGCTGAGCGACAGCGAGGATCCCGATCCCGCCGCGCGGGCTGCCGCTGGCAGTGATGCGCGGCCCATATGGGTGGGCGACGGGGTCGTGGTGGGAGCGCGCGTGACCCTGCTCCCGGGGACCGTCATCGGCGCGGGGTCGCACGTCCTCCCGGGGAGCATGGTCTCCGGCGAGATCCCGCCGGGAGTGGTGGCGGGAGGCAACCCCGCGCGGCCGGTCCGCAAGCTCCCCGCGGCGGCCGGCTCGCCCGCCGCGCCCGCCCTC
>JAJYHA010000081.1 GCA_021784995.1 Myxococcales bacterium | reverse complement strand
CGTCCTCGCCCTGCGCGAGGCCGTGCGGGCGCGACCGCTGCCGCGCCACGTCGCCATCATCATGGACGGGAACGGGCGCTGGGCCGAGTCGCGGGGCCTGCCTCGCCTGGCCGGCCACCGCGAGGGGTCCGAGTCGGTCCGGGCGGTCACGCGGGAGGCGCGGCGGCTCGGGGTGCGCGCCCTCACGCTCTACGCCTTCAGCGCCCAGAACTGGGCCCGTCCGGCCGACGAGGTGGCGGGGCTGATGCAGCTGCTGGCGGAGTACCTCGACTCGGAGCGCGCCGAGATCCTGGAGAACGGGATCAGGCTGAACGCCATCGGCGAGCTGGACCGCCTGCCGGCCTTCGTCCGGGAGCGCCTGGACGCGATCCGGAGCGCGTCGGACTCGAACCGCGAGATGACCCTCACGCTCGCGCTCTCCTACGACGCGCGCGAGGAGATCGCGGACGCCGCGCGGCGCGCCGCGGCCGCGTGCGGCGGGGCGTTCGGCCCCGCCGAGGTCGACGCGCACCTCTGGACCGCGGGCCTCCCGGAGCTGGATCTGCTCATCCGCACCAGCGGCGAGCGTCGCATCTCGAACTTCCTCCTGTGGCAGTGCGCCTACGCGGAGCTCGCCTTCTCCGATGTCCTGTGGCCCGACTTCCGCGAGCTGGAGCTGCTGCAGGCCATCGGCGACTTCCAGACCCGCGAGCGCCGCTTCGGCCTGACGGGCGCCCAGGTCGCCGCGCGCCCACGCTCCGCATGAACGAGAAGAACCGAAACCTCGCGCTCCGCGTCGCTTCGGCTCTCCTCCTCTTCCCGCTGCTCGTCGCGGTGACGTGGGTGGGAGGCTTGCCGTTCGCGCTGCTGCTCGTGGCGGCGGCGGCGCTGGGGGCCTACGAGCTGGTGGCGATGTCGGCTCCCGCCGGACCGCCCGAGGCGTTCGCCGTCGCGGTCGCCGCGCTCTTCCCGGTCGCCACCTGGTGGGCCGCCTCGCACTCGGCGCACGGCTACCCGGCCATCGTCCCCGCCCTGGTCTCGGCGGCGGTCATGATCCTGCTCGTCCTGAACCTCTTCCGGCCGGGGCCGATCGAGGAGGCGCCCGCGCGCGCCGGCCGCTCCGCGCTGGCCTGGATCTACTGTGGCTTCCTCGTCGCGTCCGTGGCCGGCCTGCGGGCGCGGTTCGGCTTCGCCTGGGTCATGCTGGCCTTCGTGGTGAGCTGGCTCAACGACACGCTCGCCTACTTCGCGGGGCGGTTCAGGGGCCGGACCCCCCTCTGCCCGCGCGTCTCCCCCAAGAAGACGTGGGAGGGGTTCGCTGGCGGGATGGCCGGCAGCGTCCTGGGCGCGCTCGGGACCAAGGCGGTGTTCCTGCTGGTCCCGCAGCCTGCCGGCGAGGCGTTCCTGCTGACGTGGGCCGGCTGCGTCGGCGTGGGGATCGGCGCCGGCGTGCTGGGCCCGGTCGGCGACCTCACGGAGTCGATGCTGAAGCGCGCGGCCGGCGTGAAGGACTCGGGGAAGCTCATCCCGGGCCACGGCGGGCTCCTCGATCGGATCGACGCGCTCCTCTTCGTGGCGCCCTGGGTCTACCTCTGGGCCGTCATCGGGCAGTGAGCCAGGGCTCATGAAACGGCTCGCCATCCTCGGCTCGACGGGCTCCATCGGCGTGCAGGCGCTCGACGTGGTGGAGCGCGCGCCGGGGAGCTTCGAGGTGGTGGCGCTGGCGGCGGGCGGCCGGAGCGTCGGGCGCATGGTCGAGCAGGTGAAGCGCTTCCGGCCGCGCGTGGTCGCCCTCGCCGATCCTGCGGCCGCCCGCGCGCTCCGCGACGCGCTCGGCGGCGACGGCCCCCCGGTGCTGGAGGGCGACGACGGGGTCGCGACGCTGGCCGCCCTGCCGGAGGTGGACTTCGTGCTGGCTGCCATCGCCGGGGGGGCGGGGCTCCGCTCCACCGCGGCGGCCGTGGAGGCGGGGAAGGCGGTCGGCCTCGCCAACAAGGAGTCGATGGTGCTCGCGGGCGAGCTGCTCATGTCCCGCGCCGCGCAGCGCGGCGTCACCATCCTGCCGGTGGACAGCGAGCACAGCGCCATCTTCCAGTCGCTGGCCGGCCACAACCACCGGGAGGTGCGCCGGCTCCTGCTCACCGCGTCGGGAGGGCCGCTGCGCGGGGTCCCGGCCGCCGAGCTGGCCGACGTCTCTCCCGCGCGCGCGCTCAAGCACCCCAACTGGTCGATGGGCGACAAGATCACCATCGACTCCGCGACGCTGATGAACAAGGGCCTCGAGGTGATCGAGGCGCGGTGGCTCTTCGACATCGAGCCCCGGCGGATCGACATCGTCGTCCACCCGGAGTCCATCATCCACTCCATGGTGGAGTACGTCGACGGCTCGGTGGTGGCGCAGCTCGGGGTCTCCGACATGCGGGGGCCCATCAGCTACGCGCTCGCCTACCCCGGGCGCCTCCGGCTCGACCTGCCGCCGCTCGACCTCTCCCGGCTGGGGCGCCTGACCTTCGAGGCGCCGGACCCCGGGCGTTTCCCGGCGTTCACGCTGGCCTATCGGGCCCTGGAGGCGGGCGGCACCGCGCCGGCCGCGCTCTCGGGCGCCGACGAGGCGGCGGTGGCCGCCTTCCTCGAGGGCCGGTGCCGCTTCACCCGCATCGCGGAGGTGTGCGAGGAGGTGCTGGAGGCGCACGTGGCCGAGCCGCTCCGCTCCGTCGAGCAGGCCATCGACGCCAGCCAGCGCGGGCGGCGCGACGCGGCGCGCCGCCTCGCCTCCGGGTGAGGGTGGAGGTGAGCCCGCCCGGGTGGTCGAGGGTCCCACGCCCTCCCGGATGCGGCGCGCGGCGCCAGCCGCCATAATGTCCTCGAAAGGAAGCGGCCGGCCTGGCGCCGGCTCCGGACCCGCCAAGGATGCCCACGGATCTCGCGTTCAAGATCGGCTCGATCGTCCTCCTGCTCGGAGGGCTGATCTTCGTGCACGAGCTGGGGCACTTCATCGCGGCGAAGCTGCTGGGCGTCAAGGTGGTGCGCTTCTCGATCGGGTTCGGCCCCCGGCTGTTCGGCTTCACGCGCGGGGAGACCGAGTACCGGATCGCGGCGCTGCCGCTCGGCGGCTACGTCAAGATGGCGGGGGACGACCCGAAGGAGGAGGTGGCCCCGGAGGACCGCGGGCGCGGGTTCCTCGAGCAGGCGCCCTGGCGCCGCTTCGTCATCGCCGCCGCCGGGCCGGGCATGAACCTGGTCTTCCCCTTCGTCCTCTACTTCGCCATCGGCATGGCGCAGAACGGGAGCCTCGTGCCCGGACCGAGCGTGGGCGCGCTCGCCCCCGGATCGCCGGCCGCGGAGGCGGGGCTCCGGCCCGGTGACCGCATCCTCTCCGTCGCGCAACCGGGCCGCTCCCCGCGCCCGGTGCGCTACTTCGCCGACCTCCGCGAGCTGATCTCCCCGCACCCCGGCGAGCCGCTCACCTTCGAGGTCGAGCGCGACGGGGCGCGGCTGGCGCCCATCACCATCACGCCCGCGCGGGAGCGCGAGACGTCGCCCCTGGAGACCACCGTCCGCGGCGTGATCGGCGTGACCCCGGCCTACTCGCCGGCGGTGGTGGCGCCGGTGCACCCCGGCGCCGCGGGGCCCGTGGAGCCGTTCGACCTCGTCGTCTCCGTCGCCGGCCGCCCGGTGGCGCAGGGCCGCGATCTGGAGCGGGCGCTGGCCGCGGCGCGCTGCGCGGCGGTGCCGCTCGAGGTCGTGCGCGAGCAGCCGATCGGCCTGCCCGGCGCGACCGTGTCGACCTACCGCACGCTCCGCCTGGAGGGCGTGCCCACCTGCGCCGGGGGGGCGCCCTCGCTCGCCCTGGCCGATCCTGGCGTGTCGACCTTCGTCGCGGCGGTCGTGCAGGGCAGCCCGGCCGACCGGGCCGGGCTGCGGCGCGGCGACGCCATCGCCTCCGTGAACGGCCACCCCGTCCGCTCCTTCCGCGACATCAACGCGCGCGCCGGCGAGTTCAGGGCGGGCGAGCCGGTCGCGATGACGCTGGCGGACGGGCGCGCGGTCACCCTCGTCCCCGGCGCGCAGACGCAGGTCGACGAGCTGACCCGCGAGCCGCGCACGCGGCTGGTCCTCGGCTTCTTCCCCGACCAGCGCGCGCTCGTCGACGCCGCCGCCCTCATGGTGGAGCGCGTCCCGCTGCACGTCGGGCCGCTCGAGGTGGCCGGCGCCGCCTCGGCCAACCTGCACGAGGTGGTGCGCCTCACCGTGCTGGGGATCGCCCGCATCGTCACGGGCCAGATCAGCTTCAAGACGGTGGGCGGCCCGATCATGCTCTTCTCCATCGCCGCCCAGGCGGCGGAGGAGGGGCTGGAGAGCTTCCTCTTCAAGATGGCGCTCATCAGCGTCAACCTGGGGCTGATGAACCTGCTGCCCATCCCGGTGCTGGACGGCGGGCACCTCGCCACCTGCCTGGTGGAGGGCCTCACGCGGCGCCGCCTCTCGATCCGCGCCCGCGAGATCGCCAACGTGGTCGGCATCATCCTGCTCGTGACCCTGATGATCGTCGTCTTCAAGAACGACATCGCGCGGCTGATGGGATAATCGGGCCGGGATGCTCGTCGCCTGCCTGGACACCGCGACGCTCACGCTCTCGTGCGCGCTCGTCGACGCCGCCGGCGGCGAGGTGCGGCCGCTCGTCGAGCGGACGGATCAGGCTCCCCTCCGGCCGGGGCCGCAGGGACCGACCGGCGGCCACGGGGGGCGGCTCCCGGGCGCGTTGCAGGAGCTGCTCCTGGCGGCCGGGCGCAGGCTCTCCGAGGTGGAGGCGTACGCGATCGGCCTGGGGCCGGGGTCGTTCACGGGGCTGCGCATCGGGCTCGCCACGTGGAAGGGGCTGGCGTACGGCACCCGCCGGCCCATCGCCGGCTGCTCCAGCCTGGCGGCGATGGCCGCCGCGGCGGCGCGCGCGGTCGAGCCGGGCGCGCTCCTCGTGCCGCTGCTCGACGCGAAGAAGCGCGAGGTGTACGCCGGCTTCTACCGGGTGGAGGGGGCCTCGGTCCGCCCCGTGGCGCCCGACGCCGCGCTCGCGCCCGCCGTGCTGGCCGCCCACGTCCGGGCGCTCCGCGAGCGCGGCGAGCACCCGATGGCCTTCGGCGAGGGCGTCGGCGCGCTCGGCGACGCGGCGGCCGAGCTCCCGCTCGTCCGGGCGAAGGTGGCCACGCCGCCGGCGCTCGGGGTCGCCCTCCTGTGCGCGCCGGCGCTCGAGGGCGCGACGTACGACGCGGCCCGCCTCTTCGCGCTCGAGCCTCACTACGTGCGGCCGAGCGAGGCAGAGCTGAAGTTCCCGCACGGCCTCGGCCCGGGGGCCGGGGTGGCCTCGCGGAACCCGGAGTGACGCCGTGAAGGTGTTCCTCACCGGGGCCACGGGACTCGTCGGCGGCGCCGTCGCGGCGGCGCTCACGGAGGCGGGGCACGGGGTCGTGGCCCTGTCGCGCGGCCCGTCGCCCCGGTTGCCCGCCGGGGTCCGCCCGGTCCAGGGCGATCCGGCGCGCGAGGGCGCGTGGCAGGAGGCGCTGCGCGCCTGCGACGCCTGCGTGCACCTGGCCGGCGAGCCGATCGCGGCCGGCCGGTGGACCGAGGCGCGGAAGCGCGCGATCCGGGACAGCCGCGTCGCGTCGACGCGGCGGATCGCCGAGGTCCTGCGCAGCGGCGGCCCGGCGCTCCTCCTCTCCGGCAGCGCGGTGGGGTACTACGGTGCGCGCGGCGACGAGCCCCTCGACGAGTCGTCGCCGCCCGGCACCGACTTCCTGGCCACGGTCTGCCGCGAGTGGGAGGCGGAGGCCGGCGCGGCCGCGACGCGGGCGCGGGTGGTGCTCCTGCGCACGGGGATCGTCCTCGCGCGCCGCGGCGGTGCCCTGGAGCGCATGCTGCTGCCCTTCCGCCTCTTCGCCGGCGGCCCGATCGGGCGGGGCGACTTCTGGCAGTCCTGGATCCACCTCGCGGACGAGGTGGCGATGATCCTGTGGGCGCTCGGCGACGAGCGCGTGGCGGGACCGCTCGACGCCACCGCGCCGGAGCCGGTGCGGAACCGGGAGCTGGCCGCCGCGCTCGGGCGCGCGCTGCACAGGCCGAGCCTCGTCCGGGTGCCGCCGGCCGCGCTGCGCCTCCTCCTCGGGGAGCTCGGCGAGGTGGTGGCCAGCGGCCAGCGGGTGCTCCCGCGCAAGGCGCTCCAGGCAGGGTTCCGCTTCCGCTTCCCCGGGATCGAAGGCGCCCTCGCCGACCTCCTGGCGCGGTAGGCCCCGCGCGGAAGGGGGCGCGCGGGGACGGGTGGCGGGCGCCCGGCCCGCCGGCGGGTCGCCCTGCGAGCCCCGCGGGGCTGTGCTATCCTCCCGCCCCTTCATTTCTGGCCAGGGCGCCGTCGCGCCGGAGGGAGCATGTCGAAGAGGCTGAAGGTCGGAGTCCTGGGCGCGACCGGCATGGTCGGGCAGCGGTTCCTCTCGCTCCTCGAGGGCCACCCCTGGTACGAGGTGACGCTGGTGGCGGCGAGCGCCAGCTCGGCCGGCAAGCGGTACGCCGAGGCCGTGGCGGGGCGCTGGGCCCTGAGGTCTCCCGTCCCGCCCTCGGTCGCGGGCCTCACCGTCGCGAACGCCTCCGACGTCGGACGCCTCGCCCCCGAGGTGGACTTCGTCTTCTGCGCCGTCGACATGGCCAAGGAGGAGACGGCGAAGCTCGAGGAGGACTACGCGCGCGCGGAGACGCCCGTCGTCTCCAACAACTCGGCGCACCGCTGGACGGCGGACGTGCCGATGATGGTCCCCGAGATCAACGCGGACCACGCGGCCGTCATCGAAGCCCAGCGGCGCAGGCTCGGCACGCGGCGCGGGTTCGTCGCGGTGAAGCCCAACTGCTCGATCCAGAGCTACGTGCCCGCCCTCCACCCGCTCCTCGACTTCGGCCCGAAGCGGGTGGCGGTGGCCACCTACCAGGCCATCTCCGGCGCCGGGAAGACCTTCGAGAGCTGGCCCGAGATGGTGGACAACGTGATCCCCTTCATCAAGGGCGAGGAGGAGAAGAGCGAGAAGGAGCCGCTCAAGATCTGGGGAACGATCCGTGACGGCAGGATCGTGAATGCCGCCGAGCCGGTCATCTCGGCCCAGTGCATCCGCGTCCCCGTGACCGACGGCCACATGGCCGCGGTCTTCGTCGGGTTCGAGCGGAAGCCCTCCCGCGAGGAGATCCTGGCCCGGTGGCGGGCGTTCGAGGGCAAGCCGCAGCGGCTCGGGCTCCCCAGCGCCCCGCGGCCCTTCCTCACCTACTTCGAGGACGACGCCCGGCCGCAGACCCGGCTCGATCGCGACGCCGGCGGAGGGCAGGGCGTGACCATCGGGCGGCTGCGGCCCGACGCGCTCTTCGACTACCGCTTCGTCTGCCTCTCCCACAACACGGTCCGCGGCGCCGCC
Organism: Myxococcales bacterium; assembly: GCA_021784995.1. The sequence continues at coordinate 3,373 of JAJYHA010000081.1, read as the reverse complement.
GGCGGCGCGGTGCTGACCGCCGAGCTGCTGACCGCGGAGGGCTGGCTGCAGGCCAGGTGATGCCCGGCCGGCCCGTGACCCTGGCCGTCGTCGGCGCGACCGGCGCCGTCGGCCGTGCCCTGCTGCAGGCGATCGAGGAGAGCGAGCTGGAGATCGCCGGGCTTCGGCTCGCTGCCAGCGAGCGGAGCGCCGGGGCGGAGCTCGACTTCCGGGGCGCCCCGTGCCGCGTCGACGCGCTGGGGGCGCAGACCTTCCGGGGTGCGGACCTGGCGTTCCTGGCGGCCACGGCCGGGGTGTCGCGCGAGTGGGCGCCCCGCGCCTGGTCGGACGGCTGTCCCGCGATCGACCTGAGCCCGGCCTTCCGGGCCGATCCGGAGGTGCCGCTCGTCCTGCCGGAGCTGGACGCGGGCGGCGTGGCGGGGTTCCGGCGGCGCGGCGTGGTGGCCGTCCCCGGAGCCGCCGCCGTCCAGCTCGCGCTGGTGCTGGCCCCGCTCCACGCGGCCGCGCAGGTCGAGCGCGTCGTGGTGTCCGCCTGCGTCGCCGCCTCGGGGGCCGGCCAGCGCGGCGTCGAGGAGCTGGAGCAGCAGACCCGCGCCATGATGGCGTTCCAGGAGCCGCCCGCGCCGACGGCGATCCCGCACCGCCTCGCGTTCAACCTCGTGCCGCAGGTCGGTGCCCTCGGCGCCGGCGGCGCGGCCGAGGAGGAGCGCCGGCTGGTGGAGGAGACCCGGCGCCTGCTCGGCGCCCGCGCCCCCCTCGTGAGCGCGACGGCCCTGCAGGTGCCGCTCTTCCACGGCCTGGCCCAGACGGTGAACGTGCGGACCGCGCGCCCGCTCGGCGCCGAGGCGGCGCGCGGGCTCCTGCGCGCCGCCCCGGGCGTGAAGGTGCTCGACCTCCCGGCCGAGGGCGTCTACCCGATGCCGATGCTGGCCGTGAACGACGACGCCGTGCTGGTGGGGCGCATCCGCGAGGATCCGTCGCAGGCGCACGGGCTCGACCTCGTCGTGGCGGGCGACAACCTGCGCCGGGGCGCGGCCACGACGGCCCTGGGCGTGGCGCGACTGCTCCTCGTCGCGGGGCTCGCCTGAGCTGCGCCCATCGCTCGCCGCTTGCCCGGCTGGCGTTCTCGTTGCAGGATGCCGCCATGCTCCGCCGTCTCGGCGTCGTCCTCCTGCTCGGCGCGGCGTCCGCCGCGCGCGCCCAGGTCGGCACCGGCACGCTGACCATCCGCGAGACGAACGACGTCGATCAGATCATCAACATCGCGGAGTGCAACAACTCCGTGGCCGACGGGCTCGTCTTCACCTGGACCGTGTCGGATTACATCGGCAGCGGGACCTACGCGCTCGTCGCGTCGGACCAGGCCGGCTGCCCCACGGGCACCAGCTCGACGGCGACCAACGTGACGCTCGCCGCGAGCGTCGACGCGACGGCGGCGACCGGCGGCTACCCGACGAGCGGCAGCGTGAACGTCTCCACGCTCCTCGCGCAGCTCAAGATCAGCTGCACCGGGACGGCCACCGCGGTCTACTTCTGCGTCAGCTACAGCGGGTCCGGGAGCTACTCCAGCTACCCGTACGGCACGGGATATCCCTACGGGACCTACGGCACGGGTTACACGGGGACCACCACCACCACCACCTACGGCTACGACGCGACGGGCAGCCTCACGCTCGACCTTGCCCTGCCGCCCGCGCCCATCGTGGACACGCCGACCGCCGGGGACACCGCCCTCAACGTGAGCTGGTCGGCCGGCGCGGGGAGCACCGCCAACAACACGCTGGGCTCCTCGGCCAGCTACGAGGTGGTGGCGACGTCGCAGACGGATCCCACCGACCGCCACACCCGGACCGTCACCAGCGCCACCAGCGCCCGGGTGGAGGGCCTGAAGAACGGCGTCACGTACGACGTGATCGTCTACGCGTTCAGCCCGGGCGGCAACCAGAGCGCCGCCTCGACCCCGGTCTCCGGGACTCCCATCGCGATCCTGGACTTCTGGCGGCTCTACCAGGCCGACGGCGGCCGGGAGCGGGGCGGTTGCGGTTCGGGGCCGGGCAGCCTGGCCGCCCTCCTCGCCCTGATCCCGCTGGCGCTCCGCCGCCGGAGGCGGTCGTGAACGTCGTCAGCCGGGCGGCGCGCGCCGCCGCCGTGGTGCTGGCCGTCGGGGTGGCCTGCTGCGCCGCGGCGGAGGAGGACCCGTACGCCTCGCCGCGCTGGGGCTCGTTCGACCTCTCGGTCTCGGGGTACCGTCCGAACATCGACTCGGAGTTCGGGGGGGCCGCGGCGCCCTACCAGACGGCGTTCGGCGGCGGGCGCAGCCTCATGTTCCGGGGCGACCTGGCGAAGTCCTTCTTCGTGCCCCTGGGCGTGGTCGAGCTCGGCGTGGGCGCCGGGTTCTCGAGCAAGTCGGGGAGCGGGCAGCTCCCCGGGGGTGGCGCCTCCGGCGACAGCACCTCGCTCAAGATCATCCCCACCCGGCTCTTCGTCTCGTACCGGCTCGAGTACCTGGTCGAGCACTACCCCATCCCGCTCGCGCCCTACGTGCGGCTCTCGCTCGACCGGTACTGGTGGTGGGTGACGAACGGCTCCGGCGACGTGGCCCGGTCCGGGAACCAGTCGGGCTCCGGCGCGACCAACGGCTACTCGCTCTCGGCGGGCGTCGCGCTGCAGCTCGACTTCTTCGACCGGACGCTGGCGCGGGAGATGGACCACGACACGGGCATCAACCACACCTACCTCTTCGCGGAGTTCACGAAGAGCTACATCAAGGACTTCGGCTCCTCGCAGAGCTGGGACCTGTCGGACGACCGGGTCACCATCTCGGGCGGGATCCTCTTCGTCTTCTAGCGCCGTCCGGCGTCGTGGCGGGCGGCCGACCGCGGGTCAGCCCAGCTTGCGGTGCTCGAGCGCGGGCAGCTCTCGTCGCACCTGGGCCAGGCGCTCGCCGCTCACGGGCGCGACGCAGACCGTCTCGCGGTCCGGGCAGCGCGCCAGCACGACGCCCCACGGATCCACGATCATGGCGTTGCCGAAGGTGACGCGGGTGGCGGAGTGCTTGCCCACCTGCGCCGGCGCGAGGACGTAGGCGAGGTTCTCGATGGCGCGCGCGCGCAGGAGCACCTCCCAGTGGTCCTTGCCGGTGAAGAGGGTGAAGGCCGACGGGATGGAGAGGAGCTCGGCGCCGAGCGCCGAGAGGCGTCGGTACAGCTCGGGGAACCGCAGGTCGTAGCAGACGGTGAGCCCCAGCGTGCCGACCGCCGTCGGGACGGCGACCACCTCGCGGCCGGGCTCGACCGTCCGCGACTCGGCGTAGCGGGCGCCGTCGGGGATGGCGACGTCGAAGAGGTGGATCTTGCGGTAGATCGCCGAGATC
>JAJYHA010000380.1 GCA_021784995.1 Myxococcales bacterium | reverse complement strand
ACGCTCGGCGCGTTCGTCAGCGTCAGCGTCGTCGCCGTCCCCCCGATCACCACCGACTGCAGCTGCGGCGCGTTCGTCAGCGTCAGCGTCCCCACGCTGCTGCCCGCCGGCACCACCACCTGCGCGTACGCCGCCCCCACCGTCGCCTGCCAGCTCATCGCGACCGTCCCGAACGTCCCGTTCAGCATCAGCGCCTCCCCGCCCGGCAGCGCCAGCGGCGTCCCACTCGGCAGCGGCCCCAGCGTCAGCGTCCCCGTCGTCGCCAGCCACGGCGCCAGCGTCACCAGCCCGAACTGCGACGACGCCGCCGGCGTCAGCGTCAGGTCAAGCGTCGCCTGCGTCGGCCCCTGCGACAGCGTCAGCGTCGCGTTGGCTGGGAACGCGGAGGTCACGCGGATAGACGTCTGCCCGACGATGCCCATGTTGATCGCGTTGCCCGCCACCGTCGAGGCCACCACGGCGCGCGTGAGCCCGAGGCCCTGCAGGTAGGAGCGAGCGGCCATGAAGACCAGGAACGCGGGCAGGCCGGGGGCGCGCACCCACAGGAAGCGGCTCGCCTGCGCCGCCACCTCGCGCTCGACGCCGAGGGCGCCCAGCAGCCACCCGGCCGCCGCGACCGGCAGCGCCAGCAGGGCGCCGGCCAGGAGCGCCAGCCAGGTCCCCTGCCAGAGCCAGCGCCGTGCGCCGCGCGCGTCGCGCGCGCCGAAGGCCTGCGCGACGAGGGGATCGAGGCCCAGCATGAGCCCGGCGCCCGCGACGGCCGCCGCCATGGTGATCGCGTTGCCCAGGCCGGCGCCGGCCAGCACCGCGGCCCCGGCCCGACCGCAGACGGCGGTGTCCACCGCGCCCATGAGCGCCTGGCCCCCGCCGGCCACGGCGAGCGGGACGGCCAGCCGCGCCAGGCCGGCCACGTCCGCGCGGAGGGAGCGGGCGGTGCGCACGGCCGGGCAGTGTATGCGGCGCGGCGCGGTTCGCCCACGGGGCCCGCGCGCGGGCGGTCCGGGCGCTCCGCTGCTAGAGTGCGCGCCGCGATGCGCTGGCCCCACGCCCTCCGCTCCCTCCGGCACCGGAACCTGCGCCTCTTCTTCGCGGGCCAGTGCGTGTCGCTGGTCGGCACCTGGATGCAGTCGGTGGCGCAGGGCTGGCTGGTGTACCGCCTGACCCAGTCGACGCGGCTCCTGGGGCTGGTGGCCTTCCTGGGGCAGATCCCGGTCTTCCTGCTGGGTGTGTGGGCGGGGTCGCTGGCCGACCGGCTCCCGCGCAAGCGCATCGTGCTCGCGACCCAGCTCAACGCGCTGGGGCAGGCGATCCTGCTGGCGCTCCTCACGCTGACCGGGGTGGTGCGCGCCTGGATGCTCCTGCCGCTGGCCCTCATGCTGGGGCTCACCTATGCGTTCGAGATCCCGGCCCGGCAGTCGCTGCTCGGGGACATCGCGGGGGAGGACATGCCGAACGCCCTCGCCCTCAACTCCAGCATCGTCAACGGCGCCCGAGCGCTGGGCCCGGCGCTGGCCGGCTGGATGGTGGCGGCGGTGGGCGAGGGCGTCTGCTTCGCGCTGAACGCCGTCAGCTTCCTGGGCACCCTCTACGCGGTGGCGGTCATGCACGTGCCGCCGCCGCGGCCGCACGCCGGGTCGCGGCGGGGCCACCTGGTGGATGGGCTCGCCTACGCCGGGGGGACCCCGCACGTGCGCGCGCTGCTGGCGCTGCTCGCCACCTCCAGCTTCTTCGCGCTCCCGTACGTCACGTTCCTGCCCGTGTTCGCGCGCGACGTGCTGCACGGCGACGCCCGCACGATGGGGCTCCTGCAGGCGTCGGCCGGCGCCGGCGCGCTGGTGGCGGGGGTGTCGCTCATGGTGCGGCGGAGCCTGCACGGCCTGGGGCGGCGGGTCGCGCTCGGCGCCTCGCTTCTGGGCGCGGGCCTCGTGGGGCTCTCGCTCTCGCGCACCACGCCGCTCTCCTGCGCGTTCCTGCTGCTGGCCGGCTTCGGCTACCTGACGCAGACCGCCGGGACCATGACCCTGCTGCAGGGGCTGGCGCCGCCGGAGATGCGCGGCCGCGTCATGGGCCTCTTCTCGATGCTCTTCGTGGGCACGACGCCCTTCGGCGCGCTGGCGGGCGGCGTGGCCGCGGCGCGCCTCGGCGTCCCGGCGGTGGTGCGGGCGGGCGCGGTGGCCGTGCTGCTGGCCAGCCTCGCGTTCCACCTCGCGCTGCCGCGGCTGCGCCGGACGGTCCTGGCGCAGCAGCCGACGCGGTTCCCCCCGCAGGTGCCGTGACCGCGCGTCCGCGCCCGCGGCCGGTGCGTGGACGGCCGTGGGCGGGGTGCTAGGATGCCCGGGTGATCGTCCTCGGCATCGATCCCGGCTCCCGCCGCTGCGGGTTCGGTCTCGTCGAGCGCGCGCGCGCCGGGCTGGAGCGCGTCCACTCGGGGGTGCTGGCGCCGGGCGACCTGCCCATGCCGGAGCGGCTGGCGCGCATCTTCGAGGGGCTGTCGCAGGTGCTGGCGCGCGCCCGCGTGGACGCGGTCGCGGTGGAGACCGCCTTCTGTGGCCGCTCGCCGCGCTCGGCGCTGGCGCTGGGACAGGCCCGCGGCGTGGCGCTGGCCGCGGCGGCGCGGGCAGGCGTTCCGGTCTTCGAGTACGCGCCGGCCGAGGTGAAGCGCGCCTTCACCGGCAACGGGCGCGCCGAGAAGGCGCAGATGGTCCGCACCGCGCGCACGCTCTTCGGCCGGGTCCCCGAGGCCGCGGACGAGGCGGACGCCCTGGCCATCGCGGTCTGCCACCTGGCGCACGCGGTGAACCCCGCGCGGCACCTCCCCCGGCTCCGCGCTGCGCGGGGCGAGGCGGCGCGCCGGTGCACCCCGCGCCCGGCGGTGCGCCGCTACGGCGAGGCGACGTGATCGCACGGCTCACCGGGCTGGTCGTGGAGAAGCGCGAGCACGACGCCGTCCTCGACGTGGGCGGCGTCGGCTACCGCGTCCACCTCTCGACCGTGTCGCTGGCGGCCCTGCCGGCTCCCGGCGAGCGGGCGTCGCTGCGGGTCCACACCTACGTGCGCGAGGACGCGCTGCTGCTCTTCGGCTTCGCCTCGGAGGAGGAGGAGACGGTCTTCCACGAGCTCGTCTCGGTGAAGAACGTGGGGCCGCGCGCCGCCCAGAACATCCTGTCGGGCATCGAGGCGCGCGACCTGGCGCGTGCGGTCGCGGACGGCGACGTCGCGCGCCTCACCAAGGTGCCGGGGGTGGGGAAGAAGACGGCGGAGCGGCTGGTGGTGGAGCTGAAGGAGAAGCTGGTGGCGCTCGCTCGGGCCGCCGCGCCCCGCGCCGGCCAGGGCGGCGGACCGCTCGACCAGCTCGAGCAGGCGCTGCTGGGCCTCGGCTTCAAGCCGGGACAGGCCACTGCCGCCGTGGAGGCGCTCCGTGAGCGGTGCGAGGGTCGCCGCGTGGACGACCTGCTCCGCGAGGCGCTGCAGCTGCTGCGATCGTGAGGCGGTGGCGCGAGAGGCCAGGGACGACGGGCACTTGCGGGGCCACGGGGTTCCGCGTCGTGACGGTGGCCGCGCTCCTCGCCCGCGCCCGGCGGCCTGGGCGGGCGTGGGCGCGAGCCGGAGGTCGGACGTGGCGCCGCCCGAGTCCGACCCGCTGTGGGTCCCCTCTGCTACGTTGCCTTGGTGCCCCCGCGTCCGGTCCGCGATCTCTCCGCCGAGGCCAGCGCGGGAGAGGAGCGGCTGGAGCAGTCCCTCCGGCCCACGAGCTTCGAGGAGTACGTCGGGCAGGAGAAGCTGGTCTCGAACCTCAAGGTGTACGCACGCGCGGCCCGCGAGCGTGGCGAGGCGCTCGACCACGTCCTGCTCTCCGGTCCCCCGGGGCTGGGCAAGACCTCGCTGGCGCACATCCTCGCGCGCGAGCTGAAGGTCTCGCTCCACGTCACCAGCGGCCCGGCCCTGGTCAAGAAGGGCGATCTGGCGGGCCTGCTCACCGCGCTCGCGCCGCGAGACATCCTCTTCATCGACGAGATCCACCGCCTCTCCCCCGCGGTCGAGGAGGCGCTCTACCCGGCGATGGAGGACTTCCGCTTCGACGTGGTGCTGGGCGCGGGCATCGGAGCCCAGACGATGGAGATGCGGCTGGAGCGCTTCACCCTCGTGGGCGCCACGACGCGCACCGGGCTGCTGGCGAGCCCGCTGCGCGACCGGTTCCCCATCCAGGACCGCCTCGACTACTACGGCGCCCGGGAGCTGAAGGAGATCGCGGAGCGCGCGGCGCGCAAGCTGGGGCTGGCCGTCGAGCCCGAGGCGGCGGAGGAGCTGGCGCGCCGCTCGCGGGGGACGCCGCGCATCGCCATCCGGCTGCTGCAGCGCGCGCGCGACTTCGCGCAGGTGGAGGGGAACGGCCGCCTCGACCGCGACATCGTCGAGCTGACGCTCTCCCGGCTCGAGGTGGACGCGAAGGGGCTCGACGCGATGGACCGCAGGATCCTGGCGGTCGTCATCGAGACCTTCGCGGGTGGGCCGGTCGGGATCGAGGCCGTCGCCGCGGCGGTGGGCGAGGAGGCCGGGACCCTCGAGGACGTCTACGAGCCCTTCCTCGTCCGCGAGGGCTACCTCGCGCGCTCCCCGCGCGGCCGCGTGGCGTTGCCGGCCGCGTACGCGCACCTCGGTCGGACGCGGCCGGGCGGCAAGCAGGGCGGGCTCCTCTAGCGCGCCGGACCGACCGGCGGGCGGCGCGCGTCACCAGCCCGCGCGCCGGGGACGCCAGCCGTGGTCGCGCGGGGTCATGAGGTGCACGAGCAGCCACCCCGCGACGAAGCCGCCCACGTGCGCCACGAAGGCGACGCCGCTGCCTTCGCCACCCAGCAGCGCGCTCGCGAGCTGGATCACGAACCAGAGCCCGATGAAGAACGCGGCCGGCAGGTAGACGAGGCGGATGAAGAAGAGGATCGGGACGAGCGTGAGCACGCGGGCGCGCGGGAAGAGCACCATGTACGCGGCGAGCACGCCGGCGATGGCGCCGCTCGCGCCGACCATGGGGACGAGGAGCGACGACGGATCGCCCGCGGCGGCGACCGCCACCTGTGCCAGCGCCGCGACGACGCCCGCCACCAGGTAGAAGGCCAGGAATCGCGCGCGGCCCAGCGCGTCCTCCACGTTGTTCCCGAAGATCCAGAGGAACAGCATGTTGCCGGCGATGTGGAGGAACCCGCCGTGCAGGAACATGCTGGTCAGGATGGTGAACGGCGGCGGCACGAGGTCGGGTGGCGACACGTCGCGCAGCGAGAGGATCTCGTAGGGGATCGCGCCGCCGATCTGGACCGACAGCGGCAATCCCACCGCCAGCTCTTGCCAGAGGAACACGATCGCGTTGGCCACGATGAGCGCCACCGTCACGACGGGAGCGCGGCGGAGCGGGACGTCGTCCTTGAGGGGAATCACGTCGCTGGGGTCCCGAGCGCGAGCGGATGTTCGCTTCGCCTGGTGTTCCCCGGGTATAACCCACGGCGTCAAGATTGCGCGGGCGGTGACACACCGTGACACGAATGTCGCACCTGGGCGACGCGCGGCAGGAGCGCTCCCGGCCGAACGCCTCGCGCCAGCCACGCCGCGAGAGAAAACATGCGTCTACTCGGGGTGTTGCAAGGTCGACCTGCTCTCGTGCTAAAAGAGCGCCGGCCCGGCGAGCATGGCACACGGCTTGCTCGTGATGACGAACGGTGACGTGTGGGCGGTGTCGTGAGGGGTCGGTCGCGGCGGAGGATCTCGCTCTTCGGCGAAACCTCTCGTGGCGTGTGGGGTTTGAGGGAGCGGCTTAGACACTCATGGCCTACTGGAACCAGCGGACGGTCGCGAGGCGGGTGAGCTGCACCGGCGTGGGGCTCCACTCCGGCAGGCCTGCCACCTTGACGCTCGCGCCGGCGAGTCCGGACGCGGGGATCACCTTCGCGCGTCGCGACGTCGGGGTGGAGATCCCGGCGCGCGCCGAGCGCGTCGTGGACACGATGCTCAGCACCACGCTCGGCGCGGGCGGGGCCAGCGTGGCCACCGTCGAGCACGTGCTGGCGGCCCTGGCGGGCCTGGGGATCGACAACTGTCGCGTGGAGGTGGACGGACCGGAGGTGCCGATCCTCGACGGATCGTCGGCGCCCTTCGTCTACCTCGTCCAGGAGGCCGGCATCCGGGTGCAGCGGATGGGCAAGCGTTTCCTGGTCGTGCAGCACGCGGTCGAGGTGGCGCAAGGCGACAAGCTGGCGCGCGTCGAGCCGGCGCCGGAGATGAGCGTCCGCTTCACCGTGGACTTCAACCACCCGCTCATCACCGACCAGTCGTTCGAGTTCGTCTTCAGCGACCGCCGGTTCGCGCGCGAGGTCGCGCCCGCGCGCACCTTCTGCTTCGTGCGGGACATCGAGCGGATGAAGGCGAGCGGACGCGCGCGGGGCGGGAGCCTCGAGAACGCGATCGTGGTCGACGAGTTCTCGATCCTGAACCCCGACGGCCTGCGCTTCCCGGACGAGTTCGTGCGCCACAAGGTGCTGGACGCGATCGGCGACCTCACGCTGGCCGGCATGCCCGTCATCGCGGCCTTCACCGCGCGCAAGAGCGGCCACGCCCTCAACCAGGAGCTGGTCCGCAAGCTCCTGGCCGACCCCTCGGCCTGCCGCGTGGTGCGCGTCTCCGCCGAGGACGAGCTCGAGCCGCTCCAGATCCGCATCCCCGCGCTCGGCGTCCCGGATCCCGCCGTCGCCCCCTGACGCGACGCCCCTGGGCGGCGGAGCGGCGGGCGCGCCGCGCCGTCGCGGTGCTCACCAGCTCCCGAAGCGGCGCTGCGCCTCGGCGGCGAGCGCGTCGCGGTGGCGCGGATCGGCGATGGCGATGAGGGCCGCCGCGCGCTGCCGGAGGTTCTTGCCGAACAGGTCGGCGATCCCGTGCTCCGTCACGACGAAGTGCACGTGCGCCCGGGTGGTCACGACGCCGGCGCCCGCCTTCAGGAAGGGCACGATGCGCGACTCGCCGGAGCTGGTGACGGAGGGGAGGGCGATGATGGGCTTCCCGCCCTCCGACAGCGCCGCGCCGCGGATGAAGTCCATCTGGCCGCCGACCCCCGAGTACTGGAGGTCGCCGATGCTGTCGGCGCAGACCTGGCCGGTGAGGTCCACCTCGATGGCGCTGTTGATGGCGGTGACCTTCGGGTTGCGCCGGATCACCGCGGTGTCGTTCACGTACCCGATGTCGAGCATCGCGACCTCGGGGTTGTCGTCCAGGAAGTCGTAGAGCCGGCGCGTGCCCAGGGCGAAGCCGGCCACGATCTTCCACGGGTCGACTCGCTTCGCCTCGCCGGTGATGACGCCCCGCTCCACCAGGTCCACGACGCCGTCCGAGAGCATCTCCGAGTGGACCCCGAGCCGCTGGTGGTCCCCCAGCGCGGCCAGGGTCGCGTCGGGCAGCGCACCCACGCCGAGCTGGATCGTCGCGCCGTCCTCCACCAGCTCCGCGCAGTGACGCCCGATGGCGCGGTCCTGGTCGGTGAGCGCGCGGTGCTCCGGCTCGGGGATGGGCGCGGCGCCCTCCACCAGGAAGTCGATCTCGTCCACGTGGATGAGGCCGTCGCCGTGTGTGCGCGGCATGAGGGGGTTCACCTGGGCCACCACCGTCCGGGCGGTCTGCACGGCGGCCCGCGCGACGTCGACCGACACCCCCAGCGAACAGAAGCCGTGCCGGTCGGGCGGCGAGACGGACACGAGCGCCACGTCGAGCGGGAGGAGCCCGCCGCGGAAGAGCTTCGGGACCTCGGAGAGGAAGACGGGCAGGTAGTCGGCCCGACCCTCCTGCACCGCCTGCCGCACGCTGGGGCCGACGAAGAGCGCGTTCACGCGGAAGCTCCGCGCCAGGTCGGGAGCGGCGTAGGGCGCGTCGCCCTCGGTGTGGAGCTGGACGATCTCGACCACCCGCAGGTCGTGTGCGCGCGCGACCATGGCGTCCACCAGCGTGCGGGGTACGGCGGCGACCCCGTGCACGAACACGCGGTGACCCGACCTGACGACGGAGACGGCTTCCTCGGCTGTCGCGCTGCGGCTCATCGGCCCTCCCGGGGCCGGGAGCATACATCGCCGCCGGCGGCCCCGCGTGGCCCGGCGGCCGGCGCCTCGCCCGGCGCGCTCCTGCGCGGAGCGGCGTCCTGCCGTGTCCCACGGGCATGGGAGCCTGGCCGGGTGCCGAGGCCATTTCCCGAAGCGTGACGGCGCGATACCGCGGGCCCCGGTCCAGGTCCCCTGGCCGGGGACGTGCGCCGAGCGGGGGCGCAGGGCTATGGCACGAGACAGGAACTGGACGGCGAACCGGCCGCGTCGCACGCTCGCGAGGAGAACACCATGACGACCGAGCTCCAGCACGTGATGGCCCGCTACGAGGAGGCCCGGATCCAGTACCGGAAGGCGGTGCTCGCCTCCTTGAACGGCGACGCGAGCGGCGAGGGCATCCGCGAGGCGATCCGCGAGTTCCAGCGCGCGAGCGCGGAGCTCCGGCGGATCACCGGCGGGCCCCCGCGGGTGCGCGCCGCGCCCGCGGCGCGAGCGCTCCAGGTCGCGAGCGCCCGGCGCCCCGAGCGCGCCTTCGTCGGAGCCGGCTTCTTCCGCCGGCTTCTCAGCGTCGGCTGATCTGTCTTCAGCGTCCCGGCGGGCGCACGAGCGCCCCGGGATCGCAGCCACGGATCGACCAGTCGAGGATCTCGACCGGGTGCGCCGCCTGGAGCGCGACGCCGCGCTCGCGGAGGAAGCGCTCGATGTGGAGCGTGCAGCCGGGGTTGGCGCTGGCGACCAGGTCGGCGCGGGTGGCGGCCACGCTGGCGGCCTTGCGCCGGCCGATCTCGGCGGCGCTCTCGGGCTCGAAGAGATTGTACACGCCGGCGCTCCCGCAGCACTGGTCCGCGTCCGGGATCTCGACCAGCTCCAGCTCGGGGATCCCGCGCAGCACCCGTCGCGGCGGCTCCTGCAGGCGCTGCGCGTGGCCGAGGTGGCAGGAGGAGTGGTAGGCCACCCGGAGCGGCAGCGGGTGGCGCGTGGCGCGAGGCTCGAGCGAGGCGAGCAGCTCCGTGATGTCACGGACCTTCCCCGCGAAGGCGGCGGCGCGGTCTGCCCACGCGGGATCGTGCGCGAGCAGCCGCCCGTAGTCCTTCAGGGTCGAGCCGCAGCCGGCCGCGTTGATGGCGATGACGTCGACGGGCTCCGCCTCGAACCGGGCGATGAGCGCGCGCGCCATCGCCAGGGCCTCCTCCTCCCGGCCGGCGTGTGACGAGAGCGAGCCACAGCACCCTTGCCCGGGCGGGACGACCACCTCGCACCCCTCGGCGGCGAGGACGCGCACCGTGGCGGCGTTGACGCCCGGGAAGAAGACGCGCTGCACGCATCCGGCGACGAGCCCCACCCGCAGCCGCCCGGCTCCGGCCGGGCTCGTCCGCGCCGGGAGGCGCGCGGTCACGTGCTCCGGGCCGATCGAGGGAGCGAGCGCCTCGAGCTGCGCCAGCCGCGGGGAGAGGCGCCGCAGCAGCCCGGATGCGCGCAGCAGCCGCTGGAGGCCGGTGATCCGCAGGAGGAGGAGCAGGAGGGCGACGAGGCGCAGCCGGGACGGGTGCGGGAAGAGCGCGAACACCAGGCGCCGGTGGAGGCGCTCGGCGCGGGAGCGCGGCAGGGTCGCCTCGACGCGGCTGCGCGCGCGCTCGAGGACGAGGTCGTACCGGACCCCCGAAGGGCAGGCGGTCATGCACGCCATGCAGCCGAGGCACCGGTCGAAATGTCGCGCCACCGTCGCGTCGAGCGCGATGCGCCCGTCGGCGAGGGCGCGGAAGAGGTCGATGCGCCCGCGCGGCGAGTCCATCTCCTCTCCCCACGACACGTAGGTGGGGCAGGTCGGGAGGCAGAAGCCGCAGTGGACGCAGTCGTCGGCGGGGGTCCGGGCGTGCGCCGGTGCCCGGTCGTCCGTCCGGGGTGGGATCCGGGTCACGCTCTCCATCACAGCCCCCCCACGAAGCGCCCCGGCGCCAGGCGCCGCTCCGGATCGAGCTCGTGCTTCACGCGGCGCATCACGGCGAGCGCCGCCCCCAGACGTCGACCCCGGCGCGGATCGAGGCAGGCGCCGCCGTCACGATCAGCGTCCCGCCGAGCGGCGCCAGCGCCGACCGCGCCTGGCGCACCGCCTCGGCGGCGGCGCCCGCGTCGGCCGCGGCGCCCGACGCGAAGGCGACCCCCAGCGTGGGGTAGAGGACCGCGGCGCCCCCGGAGAGCGCCCCCAGGAGCCGCCGGAGCGGTCCCGTCGCGACCTCCGCCAGCGTGGCCGGCGGGGCCGCCAGCTTCGCCCGCAGCTCGCCCTCCGAGCGGATGACGTCGTGGCGAGACCAGAACGCGCGCGCCGAGGCTTCGTCGAGCGGCTCCGCCGGGAGGTGGAGCTCCGCGACCAGCGCGAGGAGGCGATCGCGCTGCTCCGCCACGCCGGGGCCGAAGCCCTCGAAGCGCACGCCGAGGCGGAGGTGGCCACCCTCCAGGATGACCGCCGCCGAGGAGGGCTCGAGCTGCGACGAGACCAGCCTCGCCACCACCGTGCGCGCGGCCGCCGCGTCGAGCGCCGGGACGAGCAGCGTGGACTCCGCCTCGGGGAGCGGGTGCAGCCGGAAGGTGACCGTCGCGACGAGGCCCAGCGTGCCCAGCGACCCGACCAGCAGGCGCGGCACGTCGAACCCCGCCACGTTCTTCACCACCTTCCCGCCCCCCTTGGCGACCACCCCGTCGGCGCGCACGAAGGTCATGCCCACCACGAGGTCCCGCGGGGTGCCGAAGCGGTGGCGCCGCGGGCC
>JAJYHA010000467.1 GCA_021784995.1 Myxococcales bacterium | reverse complement strand
CCATGGGCTCCAAGCAACTGCTGTTCGAGGCGGCGGCGCGCGAGGAGATCCTGCGTGGCGCGACCCTGCTCGCCAACGCGGTCCGCGTGACCCTCGGACCGAAGTCGAAGTGCGTCCTGATCGACAGGCCATGGGGCGACCCGATCGTCTGCAACGACGGCGTGACCATCGCGAAGGAGTTCCAGCTCGACGATCCCACCGAGAGCCTCGGGGCGCGCATGATGCGACAGGCCGCCGAGCGCACCGGCGACGAGGTCGGCGACGGGACGACCACGGCCACCCTGCTCGCGCACGCCATCCTGGCGGAGGGGATCCGGAACGTCGCCGCGGGCGCGAGCGCCATCGACCTGAAGCGCGGGCTCGATCGCGGCGTCCAGGCCGCCGTGGGCGCCCTCCGCGAGCTGGCCCGCCCGGTCCGCAGCCTGCGCGAGAAGGTGCAGGTGGCGACCATCTCCGCCCACAACGACGCCGCCATCGGAGCGCTGGTGGCCGAGGCGGTGGAGAAGGTGGGCGGCGACGGCGTCATCTCGGTCGAGGAGGCCAAGGGCACGGAGACCCGCCTCGAGGTGGTGGAGGGCATGCAGTTCGACCGCGGCTACCTCTCCCCCTACTTCGTGACCGACGCGGAGCGGATGGAGTGCGTCCTGGAGCAGCCGCTCATCCTCCTCACGGACCGCCGCATCGCGGTGCTGAAGGACATCGTCCCCATCCTGGAGGAGGTCGTGAAGATGAGCCGGCCGCTGCTCATCGTCGCGGAGGAGATCGAGGGGGACGCGCTGGCCACGCTGGTGGTCAACAAGGTCCGGGCGGCCCTGCGCTGCGTCGCCGTCAAGGCGCCGGGGTTCGGCGACCGCCGGAAGGCGATGCTGCAGGACATGGCCGTGCTCACCGGCGCCGAGCTGGCGGCGGAGGAGGTGGGGCTCAAGCTCGAGCACCTCCAGCCGGCCCAGCTGGGGAGCGCGCGGCGGGTGGTGGTGGGGCGCGACACGACCACCGTGATCCAGGGCGGCGGCGATCCGAGGGCCGTCCACGACCGCGTCGAGCAGGTCCGGCGCGAGATCCGCGAAGCCAAGAGCGACTACGACCGGGAGAAGCTGGAGGAGCGGCTGGCGCGCCTCACGGGCGGCATCGCCGTGGTGCACGTCGGCGCCCCCACGGAGGCGGAGCTGAAGAGCCGGAAGGAGGCGTTCGACGACGCGATCCACGCCACCAAGGCCGCGGTGGCGGAGGGGATCGTGCCCGGCGGCGGGCTCGCGCTCCTGCGCGCCGTCGACGCCGTCGAGCGGGAGGAGGCGCGCTCCGAGGGGGACGCGCGCACCGGCCTCACCATCCTGAAGCACGCCCTCACCGTCCCCACGCGCCAGATCGCGATGAACTCCGGCGCGGACGGCGCCGTGGTGGTGGAGCGCATGCGGGCGGGGAGGGACGGGGAGGGGTTCGACGCCGCGCGCGGCGCCTACGTGGACCTCTTCGAGGCCGGCATCGTCGACCCGGTGAAGGTGGTGCGGCTCGCGCTCGAGAACGCGGTCTCCGTGGCGAGCGTGCTCCTCCTCACCGAGGCGACGCTGGCCGAGGTGCGCCCGGCGAAGCCCGAGCCCATGCCCGCCTGACGTGGTCGGGCGTCGGGATCCCGAGCACGCGCCCCCTCGGCCGCCGGGAGCGCGAGCTGCCGGCGCCGGATCGTCCGCTCGCCGCGGCGCGGTTCCGGCGCCTCACGCGCGCCGGTCGGGCGGATCGGGCCGCCCGCCGCCGCGCGTGGCGAGGGCGTACGCCGTCGCCACGAACGCCGTCAGGGCGGCCAGCGTGTAGGCGCGCGCGGTGCCCTGCCACAGGCTCGACAGCCACGCGTCGAGATCGCTGACGAGGAGGTTCGCCTTGCCGCCGATCCGCTCCAGGTCGCGCTCGTACCGCCTGGAGCGCAGCACGTCCCGGACCTCCTCCCGGAGCTCCGGGTCGTCGGTCTCCACGGGCGCCGCCACGTAGGCCGCGCCGGCGGCGGAGAGGCCGACCAGCAGGATGAGGATCAGGTTCCGCTCCCTGCGCGTCACCGGCGCCGCCCTCCCGTCCAGCGGGGTGCTCCGCCCGGGAAGGTCCGGTCGTCGGCGCCGGCCGGGCGGCCGCTCATCCCCGCCGCTCCCCGGCGGCGAGCTGCGCCGCGAGACCGCGCCGGGCGCGCTCGCACCGCGCCCGGAACGCGCAGCCGTCGAGGTGGTCGTTCACGATCCCGACCGCCTGCATGAAGGCCTGCAGGGTGGTGGGCCCGACGAACGTCCAGCCGCGCCGGCGGAGATCGCGGGAGAGCGCCGTCGACTCCGCGGTGGTGCTCATGCGTCGGAGCGCGGCGAGGTCGATCCGCCGCGGGCGCGAGGCGGGATCGGGCGCGAACGACCAGAAGAAGGGCGCCAGCGCGCCGACCTCGTCCCGCAGCGCGCAGGCGCGCCGGGCGTTGTTGAGGGCGGACTCGATCTTGCCCCGGTGGCGCACGATGCCGGGATCGGCGAGGAGCCGCTCCACGTCGCGCGCCCCGAGCCGCGCGACCCGCTCCGGGTCGAAGCCGGCGAAGGCGCGGCGGAAGGCGTCGCGCTTCCGGAGGATGGTGAGCCAGGAGAGGCCGGCCTGGAAGCCCTCCAGGCAGATCTTCTCGAACAGCCGGACATCGTCGTCGACCGGGTGGCCCCACTCCTGGTCGTGGTAGCGGACGTAGTCGGGGGCCGACCCCGCCCAGGAGCAGCGTGCCTTCCGGTCGGGGCCGACGAGGAGCGCGCGCATGACCTCCCCGATCCTGCTCCGGGCACGCCCCGTGGCGCACGGATTCCGTGGGCGCTAGCGTGGCGGCGTCCTGGCCCAGCCCCGGACGGGGCGCCGTGGAGCCAGTCGCGATCGCCGCCGGAACCGGCCCGGATCGGCCCCGGCCAGGCGCCTCCGGGGACCGCGACTTTTTGACCGAGGGGGGCCCCTGATT
Organism: Myxococcales bacterium; assembly: GCA_021784995.1. Next base: position 7,907 of record JAJYHA010000467.1, on the reverse strand, counting down.
TCTTGATCCAGGCCATGGCGTCGGGGAGCCGGATCCCGTAGTTTGCGCCGCCTCTCGGTTCAGGTGGCGGAGAGCGGTAGCCTCGCGGCACTGCATCTTCCCTGCGCCCGGGACGTGTGCCCAGACGCCTGTTCTCCCCGAAGTGAAGGTGGCGGTCCCCCACGCGCTCGGGACGGAGACGCCGCCACGGAAGGTGACGCGACATGACGACGAAGAGCTCCACCATCATCTGGACGGAGATCGACGAAGCTCCGGCCCTCGCGACCTACTCCCTGCTCCCCATCGTGAAGGCGTTCACGAAGGGGACGGGCATCTCGGTCGAGACCCGTGACATCTCGCTGGCCGGCCGCATCATCGCGAACTTTCCCGACTACCTGACCGAGAGCCAGCGGATCCCCGATCACCTGGCGGCGCTCGGCGAGCTGACGCAGAAGAAGGACGCCAACATCGTCAAGCTCCCCAACATCAGCGCCTCCATCCCGCAGCTCAAGGAGGCCCTCAAGGAGCTGCAGGCGAAGGGCTACAAGCTCCCCGACTACCCGGAGAGCCCGAAGGACGACGCCGAGAGGGCGCTGCAGGCCCGCTTCGCCAAGGTGCTCGGCAGCGCGGTCAACCCCGTGCTCCGCGAGGGGAACTCCGATCGCCGCTCGCCCCCCTCCGTGAAGGCCTTCTCGAAGAAGAACCCGCACAAGCTCGCCCCCTGGAGCGCCGACTCACGCGCGCACGTGGTGCACATGACGGAGGGCGACTTCTACGGCAGCGAGACCTCGGTGACGCTGAAGAAGGCGTGCGACTACCGTATCGAGTTCGTGGCCGCCGCCGGCGGCGCCGTCACCGTCCTCAAGAAGAAGGCGCCGCTGCTCGCCGGCGAGATCATCGACTCGGCCGTGATGAACGTGCGCGCGCTGCGCAGGTTCTACGAGCAGCAGATCGAGGAGGCGAAGCGGAGCGGCGTGCTGCTGTCGCTGCACCTCAAGGCCACCATGATGAAGGTGTCCGACCCCGTCATGTTCGGCCACGCCGTGACGGTCTTCTTCAAGGACGTGTTCGAGAAGCACGCCGCCACCTTCCGTGAGCTCGGCGTCAACCCGAACAACGGGCTCGGCGACGTGTACGCCAAGATCGCGAAGCTCCCGGCCGAGAAGCGGGCGCAGATCGAGGCCGACATCAAGGCGGTGTACCCCACGCGACCCGCGCTCGCCATGGTCGACTCCGACAAGGGCATCACCAACCTGCACGTCCCCAACGACGTCATCGTGGACGCCTCCATGCCGGTGGTGGTCCGCGAGGGTGGCAAGATGTGGGGCGCGGACGGCAAGCTCCACGACACCAAGGCGATGATCCCCGACCGCTGCTACGCGACCTCGTACCGGGAGATCGTAGACGACTGCCGGCGCAACGGCGCGCTCGACCCGCGGACCATGGGCAGCGTCCCCAACGTCGGCCTCATGGCGCAGAAGGCCGAGGAGTACGGCTCCCACGACAAGACCTTCATCGCGTCCGCGGACGGCGCCGTCCGCGTGGTGGACGACGCGACCGGCGAGGCGCTGCTCCAGCAGCGGGTGGAGCGCGGCGACATCTTCCGCATGTGCCAGACCAAGGACGTCCCGCTGCGCGACTGGGTGCGGCTCGCCGTGGAGCGCGCCCGCGCGACCGGCGCCCCCGCGGTGTTCTGGCTCGACGAGGCCCGGGCCCACGACCGCCAGGTCATCGCGAAGGTGCAGCAGTACCTGCCCGAGAACGACACGCGCGGGCTCGACATCCGCATCCTGCCGCCGGTGGAGGCGATGCGGCTCTCGCTGGAGCGGATCCGCAAGGGCCAGGACACCATCTCGGTGACCGGCAACGTGCTGCGCGACTACCTCACCGACCTCTTCCCCATCCTGGAGATCGGCACCAGCGCCAAGATGCTCTCCGTGGTGCCGCTCCTGGCCGGCGGCGGCCTCTTCGAGACCGGGGCGGGCGGGTCGGCGCCCAAGCACGTGCAGCAGTTCCTCAAGGAGGGCTACCTGCGCTGGGACTCGCTGGGCGAGTTCTCGGCCCTGGCCGCCTCGCTCGAGCACATCGGCCGGGCGGAGAAGAACGCGAAGGCGCAGGTGCTGGCCGAGACGCTCGACCGGGCCATCGGCAAGTTCCTCGACAACAACAAGTCCCCCGCCCGCAAGGTGGGCCAGATCGACAACCGCGGCAGCCACTTCTACCTGGCGCTCTACTGGGCCGAGGCGCTCGCGGCCCAGACGCAGGACCGGGAGCTGCAGGCCCGCTTCGCGCCGATCGCCCGGCAGCTCGGGGAGGGCGCCGCGAAGATCGACGCGGAGCTGATCGCCGCGCAGGGCAAGCCGGTGGACATCGGCGGGTACTACCGTCCTGATCACGGGAAGGCCGAGGCGGCGATGCGGCCGAGCCCCACCCTGAACGCCATCGTGGCAGCGATGGCCTAGCTGACGCAGCAGACCCCAATCCGAGGAGGCGACATGGCGAGACCGAAGATTGCATTGATCGGCGGCGGGCAGATCGGCGGCGTGCTGGCGCAGCTCTGCGCCCTGCGCGAGCTGGGCGACGTGGTGCTGTTCGACATCGTCGACGGGCTGCCCCAGGGCAAGACCCTCGACATCGCCGAGGCCGCGCCGGTGGACGGCTTCGACGTGAGCGTGAAGGGCACCAACAAGTACGAGGACATCCAGGGCGCCGACGTCGTCATCGTGACGGCCGGGCTCCCCCGCAAGCCGGGCATGAGCCGCGACGACCTGATCTCGGTGAACTCGAAGATCATGACCGCCGTCGCCGAGGGCATCAAGCAGTACGCCCCCGAGGCGTTCGTGATCGTGATCTCGAACCCGCTCGACGCCATGGTGACGCTCTGCCAGCGCATCACGGGCTTCCCGCACAGCCGCGTCATCGGCCAGGCCGGCGTGCTCGACTCCGCGCGCTTCGCGGCGTTCATCGCCTGGGAGCTGGGCGTGTCGGTGCGCGACGTCACCGCCGTGACGCTCGGCGGCCACGGTGACGACATGGTGCCGCTCGTCCGCTACACGGCCGTGTGCGGCATCCCGGTGATGGAGCTCCTGGAGCGGAAGTACGGCGACGCCGCCAAGGCCAAGGAGGTCATGGCCGCGATGGTGAAGCGCACCCGCGGCGCCGGCGGCGAGGTGGTCGCCCTGCTCAAGACCGGCAGCGCGTTCTACTCGCCCGCCTCGAGCGCCGTGGCCATGGCGGAGTCGTTCCTCAAGGACCAGAAGCGCGTGCTCCCGACCTGCGCCTTCCTCGACGGCCAGTTCGGCGTCAAGGGCCTGTACGTCGGCGTGCCGGTGGTGATCGGCGCCGGCGGCGCCGAGCGCATCGTCGAGTTCAAGCTCGACGCCGAGGAGCAGGCGATGATGGACAAGTCGCTGAAGGCGGTCCGCGACCTCGTCGCGACCCTGAAGTGACCGAAGGCCCGCGAGGGCTCGCCGCCCGGCCTGCGCCGCGTCACGCGGCGCGCGCCGGGCGGTGCCGTCTCCGGGCCGCGGCGAGGGGCGCTGCCGGACGCGTGGCGCGGCGGTCAGTCGCGGTAGTAGACGATCTGGTGCGTGCTCGCGAGGAGCAGGCCCGCGTCGCTCCACACCTCGGCGCTCTGGTCGAAGAAGCCCCGCCGGTAGCCAAGCGCCCGGGCCACGCCGAGGACGAAGCGATCGCCCTGCGCGGCGAGCATGGCGCCGTCTGCGTGGAAGAAGGTCGTCAGGGAGACCGTCCCGACGGGTGAGTGCCTCCGGCGGCGGACGAAGATGCGCGGGTAGAAGTTGTCGCAGATGGCGGCGAGCGAGAGGAAGTCCAGCGGCCGCGGCGGATCGTCCCGGATCCAGAGGCACGAGCCGGAGTGGGGCTGCTCTCGCCCGTCGAGCGCGGTCAGGCCGCCGTGGACGAAGCGCATGTCGTAGCGCCCGACCCACGGTGGACGGCCGTCGAGCGGTGCGCGCGGCAGGTTCCCGGGGGCCGGGAGGCCGGCCGGCATCACGGCCTCGGGCGCCGACCAGGTGTCGCGCCGGAGCGCGAAGACCGCGCTGCCCGTCGCGACCGCCTGGCCCTGCTGGAGCATCTCCAGGAGCCAGTGCTGGGTGGAGCGGTTGTTCCGCGCCACGCGCGCCCGGACCTGGTACGCGCCCTCGGCCACCGGCGCGGCGAAGTTGACGGTGAGCGCCACGGGCTCGCCCGTGCGCCCGCGGCCGGAGAGGGCCGCGTTGAGCATCGCGGCCGCCGTGACGCCGCCGAACGGGCCCACCATGTTCGCGTAGGCGGCGCTCGTCCGGCCCAGCCAGGCGCCGTCGGGTTGCTCCTCCAGTGCGACGGCGTCGTCGAAGACGGTCATGGCGTGACTCCCGGAGGTGCACGGCCGCGGGGGCCGGGGACGCGGCGCGCCCCCGCTCTCCCCGCCCGCGCATCCTACGCCGTCGCGGGCGGGAGCGGAGGGGTGAGGGCGCGCGCCGCCGCCTGCCGCCCGGCGATCCGGCCGGACGTGAAGGCCCACCCGAGGTGATGGCCGTGCCCCTCGAGCAGCAACCCGCCCTGGCCGGTCGACCCCGCCGCGAAGAGCCCGTCGATGGGCCGCCCCTCCCCGTCCAGCACCGCCATGGTCTCGTCGATGGCCAGGCCGCCGTCGGTGATGACGACGTAGCTCTTCACCGGACCCATGGCGACGAAGGGTCCCTCCGCGAGGGTGGGACGCGCGCCCCGCTCTCCGGCGTTGTACCGCTCGACGGTGCGCGCGAGCCGTCCGGCCGGCATGCCGAGCGCGGCGCCCAGCGCCTCGACGGTGGGCGCCTCGTGGAAGACGTCCTTCCGGTTGCGCCGGTAGTCGTCGACGTAGGCGTACGCGACGCCGGGCGCCGTCGAGATGAAGTGGGGCCAGGCGGAGAACCTGGTGGCCAGGGCGCGGTCCAGGACGATGTAGGCGACGCGGTCGGGCTGATCGGCGAAGTGGAGCGCCGGCTGGTCGAGCTCATCCGCGAAGCGCTCGCCCTCGCGGTTGACGAGGATGGCGCCCTCCGCGAAGAGGGCGCGGGCGGGGGCGAGGGCGGTGGTCATCACCGCCAGCACGAACGGCCGCAGGATCCGCTGGGGCAGGTTCGCCATGCTCCACTTCATCACGCGCGCGAGCGGCCGCGACGGCGGCAGGGCGCGCATCATCCCCAGCAGCGGCGGCGGGACGAAGCGGATCTCCGGGCCGAGCCTGACGTCGCCGTTGAGGACGCGGGCGCCGAGCTCCATCGCCATGCGGTGGCCGTCCCCGGTGCTCATGGGGTTGACGGGGTCCACCTGCGCCGCGGCGGCGGAGATGTAGCGGGCCTTGAACTCGGGGCTGGCGCTGTAGTCGCCGGAGGCCAGCACCACGCCGCCGCGGGCCAGCAGCAGCCGCTCGCCGCCGCCCGCGCCGCTCTCTCCGCCCGCCACGTAGGCGACGCCGCGGACGGCGCCGCCCTCCGTCAGGAGGCGCTGGACGCGGCACCGCACGCGCACGTCCACGCCGAGCTTCCGGGCCCGCTTCCCGAGCTGGTAGATGTAGGCCTTCGAGTTGGGGAGCACGGTGTGCATCCGCGGCCGGCGGTGGGGCGGCTCGGGCATGGGCCCGAAGAACACGACCCCCATCGAGAGCAGCCACCGGAACGTGTCGGGCACCCGCTCGGCGAGGAGCCGCCGCAGCGCCTCGTTGTCGCGCCCCTTCCACGGCCCCGCGAAGCCCGGGATGTCGGCCTCGTGGTCGGCCGGGCAGTCGAGGATGCCCGCCTCCAGCTGGTGCGGCGTGAGCGTGGCCGTGATCGACCCGACGGACCAGGCGGTGCTCCCGCCCGGCCGGTCGTTCTTCTCGAGGAGCACCACGCGCCGCCCGACCGTCGCCGCCTCGATGGCGGCCGCGAGGCCCGCGCCGCCTCCGCCGACCACGATCACGTCGACCTGCTCGGCGCCCGCCGCGTCCGTCGCCGTGTCCGTCATGACGCCTCCACCGACGCCTCCCGGCCGGTCACGGCGCCCCGTCGTCCGGCGGCGAGGTGACGACCAGGAACACCAGGTCCGAGAGGCCGGTGTTGTGGAGCGCGTGGTGGACGCCCGGCGGGACGAACACGACGTCGTGCTTGCGCACCACGCGCCTCTCGCCGTCCAGCTCCACCAGCCCCTCGCCCTCGAGCACGTGGTAGACCTGCTCCTGCACCCGGTGGACGTGCGTCTGCACGAAGCCCTTGGGGCGGTAGCTCGAGATCCGGTGGTCGATGTGCCGCGCGCTGCACACCTCCGGCCGCACCAGGAGCTTCGAGAGCGCGCCTCCGAAGTGGCCGGGCAGCTCGTCCCACGGCACCTCGGCGATGTTGCGCACCAGGGCCGATCCTCGTTCCTTCGCGTTCGTCACGTCTTCCTCCTGTCGGGTCGTGGGCATGGCTCCTGGCTCACGCGGGTGGCGACGGCCGGTAGGCGCGGAGCTCCGCGTACTGGACGAACTCGAGGTAGTTGCCCTCGGGATCGGTCACCAGCAGCATCCGGACGCCGGGTCGCACCTCGACCGTGCCGCGGCTGTGGACGCGCGCCCCGGCTCGTTGCAGCGCGGCGTGCGTCGAGTCGAGGTCGTCGACGATGAAGGTCACGTACGCGCCGCCTCGCCGCTCCATCGCGCAGGCGGGCGCCGGCGCGGCGGACGGCGGCGGATCCGGCTGCGCCAGCTTCAGGCGGTCGCCCGAAGGGCTCTCCAGCCGCACGATCCGGTAGCCGGCCGTCGCCAGCCCGGTGGCGCGGCCGATCGTGGCCGGGACCGCGACGTCGCTCAGGAGGCGGAGCCCCAGCACCTCGCGGTAGAAGGGCAGCAGGCGGTCCAGGTCGGCGACCGCGAGGCCGACCTCGAGCGGGGCGACCGTCCTCATGGCAGGTGGCGCCCCCCGAACACCGGCTCCTTGTAGGGGGTGGGCGGGAGCTGCCAGGTGCCGGTGGAGGGGGGCCGGACCTCCGCGTCCACGTGGACGTCGAGCAGGCACGGCTTGCCGAGCGCCAGGGCGTGCTCCAGGGCGCCGCGCAGGTCCTGCTGGCGCTTCACCGTGAGTCCCTCGACCCCGCACGACCGGGCCATGGCCGCGAAGTCGGGGTTGTACCGCTCCTTCGTCTCGCCGTGGTAGAAGGCCGTCCCGATCTCGCGGCCGCCGTACAGGCCGACCTGCAGGTCGCGGATCGCGGCCCAGGCGAAGTTGTTCCAGACGACCCACACGGCGGGGATGCTGTACTCGACCGCGGTCGCGAGCACGTGGGGCGCCATCATGAAGCCGCCGTCGCCCACGATGGCGACGCAGGGGCGATCGGGCGCGGCCAGCTTGGCGCCGAGGACGCCGCACACCCCGAACCCCATCGAGGAGTAGCCCCAGGTGTTGAGCATCGCCTGCGGCCGGCGCGCCTGCCAGAACTGCATGAACCAGTTGTGGTGCACGCCCGAGTCGAGGCAGATGATCCCGTCGTCGGGGAGCACCTCGCGGATGTCCTGGACCACGCCCTCCGGCCGCAGCGGCGACGTCTGCAGCGAGAACTGCGGCCGGACGAAGCGCTCCCACTCCGCCTTCCAGCCCTCGAGCTGGGCGTGCCAGGCCTGCAGCCCGCCCCGCGCCGGGACCCCGCCGCGCTCGGCCTCCTCGAGGAGCTGTCGCAGGAAGGTCTTCGCGTCGGCCAGCAGCCCGAGCGTCACCGGGTAGTTCCGCCCCAGCTCGGCGGGATCGACGTCGACGTGCACCAGCGCGGCGCCGGGGAAGTTCCAGGAGTAGCCCGGGATCCAGGAGGAGGAGGAGCGGTCGTCGAAGCGGGCGCCCACCGCGATCACCAGGTCGGCGTGCCGCCCGGCCTGGTTGGCGGGGAAGGCGCCGTTGCGCCCGATGAAGCCCAGCGAGAGGCGGTGCCGCATGTCG
>JAJYHA010000358.1 GCA_021784995.1 Myxococcales bacterium | reverse complement strand
CGGCGGCGCCATGGGACCGCAGCTCGCCGCGGCGGCTCTGGGCGCCGGCGGCGCCTTCACGCTCCCGCTCGGCGCTTACGCCGGGAGCGTGATGCTGCAGGTGGCCGGCGGCACCTACGTCGACGAGGCCACCGGCAGCACCGTGGCGATGGCGGCCGGCGACGTGCTGACGAGCGCCATCCCCTCCTTCACCGCGGGCGCGACGCTCTCGGGCGTCCAGGTGACGCCGCTCACCTCGATGGCCCAGGCGCGCGCCCAGGCCATGACGGGCGGGATGACGGCGGCGAACGTCGCCGCCGCGAACGCGGCGGTGGGGAACTACTTCGACGCAGGCGACATCCTCATGGCGCCTCCGATCGATCCGGCCAGCACCGGCTCCGGCGCCTCGGCCACCACGAGCGCGAAGGACCACGGGATGGCGATCGCCGCCATGTCCCAGTATGCGAAGAGCATCGGGATGACGGCGTCGTCCGGCGTGGTCACCGCCATGATGAAGGACGCGACGGACGGCGTCATGAACGGGCTCATGGGGAGCACCGCCATCACGATGACCGGCATGGGCGGCACGGGCGGCATGATGGGCGGCTCCACCACCATGATGTCGGCGACGGCCGGTACATCCGGGCTCGCCGCCGCCATGTCGGCCTTCGTCGGCTCCTCGATGAACCGCTCGGGCGTGACGCTCGCCGACGTGCAGGCGCTCGTCACCCAGCTGAACGCCTCGAGCGGCGCGATCCAGTAGCGCGCCCGCGCCGCCCTCCGGCCACGCGGCGGAGGGCGGCGGCGGCCCCGCGGCGCGCCGATCAGGCAGGCGCGAGGCCCTGGAGCAGGTCGGCCCGGTCGACGACGCCCGCCAGGCGGCCGGCGGCGTCGGTGACTGCCAGGATCTTGTGCCGGCCCTCCAGCATCAGCGCGACGGCCTCGCCCAGTGGGGCCTCCTCGCGCACCGTGGCGAACGCGCCGGACATCAGCTCCGCCGCCGTCCGCGCGCGGGCGTGCTGCGCGGCCGACGGGTCCCCGCGCTCCAGGTGCGCGAAGGGGAGGCGCCGCACGAGCGCGTGCAGCGCGCCCTCGCGGAGCGCCGGCGTGACGCGATCGAGCAGCTCGGCGTCGGTCACGACCCCGACCACGCGCCGCTCCGCGTCCACGACCAGGGCGCGGTTGAGCCGCGTCGCGATCACGGCCTGGAACACCTCCGGGAGCGGCGTCTCCGGGTGCACCACCGGCACCTCGCGGCGCATGACGCTCGAGAGCGGCGCGTCGGCGGCGAGGCCCAGCGCGCGCGGCGTGGGGGGGGCCCCGGCCAGGCCGCCCGCGGCCGCCCGGAGCAGGTCGATGCGGCTGACGACGCCCGCGAGCCTGCCGCCGGCGTCCACCACCGGCAGGCGCTTCAGGCGGCGCCGGCTCATGAGCGCGGCCACCTCGGGAAGGGGCGTGGACGCGAGGACCGTGACCGGGGGAGCGGTCATCACGGCCGCCGCGGTGAGCTTCGTGTCGGAGAGGCGCTCCAGCGCCGCGTGCACCTCCGGCCCATCGAGGCCGCGCAGGAGGTCGAGCCGCACGCCCATGCCGCCCTTGCGGACGAGGTCCCCGCTGGTGACGATCCCGATCGGCACGCCGTCGCGGACGACCGGCACGGCGCCGAACGGCTGACCGAGCATGGACTCGGCGAGCGCGCGGACGGTCGTCTCGGGTGCCGCGACCTTCAGCTCGCGGGTCATCACGTCGCGCACCGGCACGGCACCCGGGACGTCGCGGACCGGGTGCGCCTCGCAGCTGACGATCTCCGTGTCGTCCACCGTGATGAGCGCGCCCGGCGCCAGCTGCTTCACCCGCGGGAGCAGGCGCTCGATCACCTCCGGGCGGTCGATCCACTCGACGACGACGGGGAGGTGCTGCGCGACGTCCACCAGGCGCAGGGAGTGGATCTGCCCCGTGGCGCCGAAGCCGCTCGAACCCCGCAGCACGGTCGCGCCCTGGGCCCGCTCGCCGCGGAGGTACTCGAGGATGGCCTCCGGCGCCGGGCTGCGGCCGATCCGTGCGTCCTCGCCCAGATAGATCCGGACTCGCCTGGCCTTTCCGACGACGTCGAGCGCCATCGCAGCCCCCGCTCCATCCTATGACGCCGCGGGCCCACCGGCGCTGCGCCGTATCGCCCCAGGCGGGGCGCGACGCCCTCGTTGCGACCGTCGTGGAGGACGAGTACCGTTCCCGCGTCCACACGAGGGCGGTGGAGTCCGCCGAAACCGCCGTCCGAGAGGGCGGCCAATGACTCCTGCAGGGTGCATCGCGCCGGCAGGAGCTCCCGCCAGAGGCAGCTCGCCCGGTGCTCCGAGGAGGAGACTTGGGGAGATTCCTTTACATCTGCCTCGGCGGCGCCATCGGAACCGGTGCGCGCTACCTGGTCGCCACCTGGGTGGCCCAGGCATTCGGCCCGGACTTCCCGCGTGGGACGATCCTCATCAACGTGACCGGCTCGTTCCTCATCGCGGTCGTCATGGAGCTGTCGCTCTCGACCGGCACGATCACCCCGGGCGTCCGGATGTTCCTCACGACGGGGATGATGGGCGGCTACACCACCTACTCGTCCTTCAACTACGAGACGCTCCGGCTGGCCGAGGACGGGGCGTGGAGCCTGGCCCTCGTCAACGTGGGGGTCACCGTCGTCGGCTGCCTGGTGGCGGGCGTGCTCGGGGTCCTGACGGCGCGCCTCCTCGCCAGGACCGTCTTCGGGATCGCCTCCTGAACGTCAGGCGACGCGGACGGCCTCGCAGCGCCAGGGGAGGGCAGTGCCCACCTCGTCGATCCGGACGCGGATCCGATCCGGTCCACGCCAGACGCTCCCGGCGATCACGCGCGCGGGGAGCCAAGGATAGCGGGCCCGGCTCTGGTCCGACACGGAGACGACCGGCGAGGGCCGCGGCATCTCCGGCGTCGCGGCCGGGAAGCCCTCCTCGGTGAGCGGCATGGGCTTCAGCCCGTGCTTGCGATCCTGCCGCGGGCGCCCGCGGCCGTGCCGATCGCCCCGGTGGTTCTCGTGATGTTCCCTGTTCAAGCTGGGACCCCCTGCGTCGCGGAGCCGGAGTGCGCTTCCTTCAGGCCGTCGCCGGCCGAACTCTCCGGGTCGGGGACCGGCGCCGCCGCCACCTCGCGCCCCGGCGGACTGGCGCCGTGGATACGGGCGGGCACGAGCGGATCCCCCGTGAAGTCATAGCGCAGGAGCACGGACCGCGCACGAAAATTCCCACGCGAGACCTCGCGCGGAGGGCGACCGTCCCGTGCCGCCCCGCGCCGGCGCGGGTGGCAGGGCCCTGGCCGCTCAGCCGCGGCGCCTCCGCCCGCCCGCCGGACGGGCGCGCGCCGGAGCGGGCCGCGCGGGAGGTAGCGAGCGCCGCGCGATCTCATCGGCGAGCCCCGCGATGCGGTCGCAGCCGAGGGCACCCTGGAGCGCGGGGAAGAGCGTCCGCTCCTCGAAGCGCGCGTGCTCGACGAGCTTGAGCTCGAGCGCCTCGCGCGCCGCCCGGCGCTCCTCGCCCTCCGCGGCGCGCAGATCCCGGGCCAGGCGCCGGAGCACGACGTGGTCGCCCATCGTGAAGACGACCGCCGCGTCGGCCTCGGAGAGGCGCGCCGCCAGCTCCGGCAGCAGGACGTCCTCCTCCGCGCGGCAGTGGGGGAGGATCTCCTCCTCCCACAGCGCCGTCAGGCGTGCGCAGCGCGTCGCCTCCTCCTCGCCCGCCCACGCCGCGATCCGCGCCTGCCAGCGCGCGTGCTCGGCTCCGAGGTGCCTGAGCTGGGGGCAGAGGGTCATCGGTGGCTCCGCTACCCGGCGCGCGCCGCCGCCTGCTGGACGGCCTGCAGCTCGATCTCGATGTCCACGCGGTCGGCCACCAGCACGCCGCCGGTCTCCAGCGCCTGGTTCCAGGTGAGGCCGAAGTCCTTGCGGTTGAGCGAGGCGGTGGCGGTGAAGCCCGCGCGCTGGTTGCCCCAGGGATCCTTCCCCTGCCCGCCGTACTCGACGTCGAGCGCCACCTCGCGCGTGACGTTGCGGATGGTGAGGTCGCCCACGACGCGCAGGCGCTCGGGCGATACGACCTCCACGCGACGGCTCCTGTAGCGGAGGGAGGGGAACTTCTGCGCGTCGAGGAAGTCGGCGGAGCGCAGGTGGTTGTCGCGGTCGGCGACGCCGGTGTCGATGCTCGCCGCGTCGATCTCCACCTCGACCGACGACCGGCCCAGGTTCGCCGTGTCGAGCGCCAGGTTCGCGTTCCACTTCGCGAAGTGGCCGCGGACCTTGGAGATCACCATGTGCCGGACGGTGAGGTTCACCGAGGAGTGCGTCGCGTCGACCTTCCAGTTCTCGTTCGCCATGTTCGTCATCCTTTGCGTGGGTTGCGTGGGTTGAGGGTTCGAGAGGACGCATTGCAGCCGGCGGGCCGTTCCCGTTCGGTCCGTAACCCATTGATCTCCCGCCACTCCTCCGGCGCTCCTTCACGGTGTCCTTTCGCGCCCCGGCTCATCATGAGACGCTCCGGCTCACTTCGATCAGGGAGGTGGACATGCGGGCCGTGGACCTCGACCTCCGGGATCTGCTCGCCTTCGAGCCGAAGGGGGGCGTCATCCGCTTCGGCGGGCAGCGCGCCGTCATCCTCGACGCGGTGGCGCTCGGGCTCCTCCGCAAGGAGCTCATCGACAGCCTCGGCCTGGCTGCCGCGCGCGGCATCCTCACCCGGTTCGGCTACGCCCACGGCTGGCGGACCGCCGAGAGCCTGCGGTCGGGCTTCCCCTGGGAGAGCGAGCGTGAGTGGCGGATCGCGGGCGGCCGGCTCCACATGCTCTACGGGTTCGTGGTCTTCGAGCCGCAGGGCGAGCCCGGCGGCACGCCGGGACCCTTCGTCGAGTCGAACTGGCACGACTCGTACGAGGCCGAGCAGCACCTGCTCCACCTGGGCCGCGCCGACGAGCCGGTGTGCTGGACGCTGACGGGGTTCGCGAGCGGCTACCTCTCCTTCGCCAACGGCCACGAGATCTGCTGCGTCGAGGACCGCTGCCGCGGGCGGGGCGATTCGATCTGCCACATCGTGGGCCGGCTCCGGGAGGAGTGGGGGCCGGAGGTCGCGCCGCAGCTGGCCGTGTACCGCAAGGAGTGCATCGACGGCACGCTGGAGGGGATCTCGGCCGCGCTCCGCAGCGCCGAGCGGCGGCTGCGGGCCCGGCGGGAGGAGCTGGCGCGGCTGGCGCCGGGCGCCGAGGAGCGGTCCGGGCTGGTGGTGCGGAGCGAGGCCATGCACCGGGTCCTCGACCTGGCGCTGCGGGTGGCGAAGGTGGAGTCCACCGCGCTCATCACGGGCGAGAGCGGCGTGGGCAAGGAGCGCCTGGCGCGCCTCATCCACGAGGAGTCCTCGCGGGCGGGGCGGCCCTTCGTGGCGGTGAACTGCGGGGCCGTGGCCGAGACGCTCCTCGAGAGCGAGCTCTTCGGCCACGCGCGCGGCGCCTTCACCGGGGCCGACCGCGAGCGGGCGGGCCTCTTCGAGGCGGCCGGCGGCGGGACGCTGTTCCTGGACGAGATCGGCGAGATCTCGCCGGCCATGCAGGTGAAGCTGCTGCGGGCGCTCCAGGAGCGCGAGGTCCGGCGCGTGGGCGAGAACCGGCCGCGCCCGGTCGATGTCCGCGTCGTGGCGGCGACGAACCGCAACCTGGCCGGGGAGGTGGCCGCCCAGCGCTTCCGGCAGGACCTCTACTACCGGCTCCGCGTCATCGAGCTGCGGGTGCCGCCGCTGAGGGAGCGGCCCGAGGACATCCTCCCGCTGGCGCGCGTGTTCCTGGCGGAGACGGCGCGGCGCATGGGGCGGAAGATCACGGGCTTCACCCCGCGCGCGGCCGACCAGCTCCTCCGGCACGACTGGCCCGGCAACGTCCGGGAGGTCCAGAACGCGATCGAGCACGCCGTGGCGCTCTGCGCGGGGAGCCGCGTGGAGGTCGAGGACCTTCCGGAGGAGCTGCGGGGGGCGATGCCCAGGCCGCACGTGGCCGGCCGTGCGCGGCCGCTGGAGGAGGTCGAGCGCGAGTACATCCTGGCCGCGGTCGAGAGCGCGGGCGGCAACCGCACCCGCGCGGCGGCGGCGCTCGGCATCGGCCTCGCCACGCTCAAGCGGAAGTTGAAGCGCTACTCCACGGCAGGAGGACCAGCTCCGAGGTGATGGCGATGGCGGGGCCCAGGCTGCGGTAGAGGGGGCAGGCGTTCGCGTAGAAGCCGTGCACGCGCTCCGCCGTCTCGCGGTGCTCGGCGGCCGCCTTCAGCTCGAGCCGCGCGTGGATGCGGCGCAGGACGAGCACCTTCTCCTTGAGCTCCACCTCGCCGGTCACCGTCGCCACCAGCCGCCCCTCCGCCGCGGGGATCTGGCGCGCCTCCAGCGCGCCTCCGAAGGTCCCGAGCAGTCAGCCGCCGGTGGCCGCGATCACGTGGTCGATGGTCGTGGCGTGGGGCTCGTAGGTCCCCGGGGCCCGGCCGTAGTGCGCGGCGACGGCGCCGTGCGTGCCGAAGACGATCGGCGCGGCCTCGGCCGGGAGCCAGGCCCGGCGGATGGATCCCGGGAAGCGCTCGATGCGGATCTCGGGGCGGTAGACGACGTCGGCCATCGGAAGCTCCTCCGCGGTCGGCCCGGGGCGCGGCACGGCCGCCGTGTCTCGCCGCGCCGAGAGGGTTCGACGCGACGGACGCACGATCGGTCAGAACGGGGCGGCGATCAAGACGATCGCGGTCCGAGGGCCCGGCGCGCCCGCACGGCCCTTCCGGGAGGCGCCGCGCGGCGTCACGCTCCGATAGGGTTTTCATGGCTCGCCGCCGGAGACCATCCGCCATGCCCGCACCCGCGCAGACGTCGGTACAGCCTCGAGGCGCCGCGGAGCTGCCGTGGCACGCCGGCCTCGAGAGGCGGCACTGGACCATCCTCACCGCGAGCTTCCTGGGGTGGGTGTTCGACGGGTACGAGTCGTACGCGCTCTTCATCGTGATGCCCTTCATCCTCAAGGCCCTCCTGACGCCGGCGCAGCTCGCCGCACCCACGGTGTGGGCCGGCATCGCCATCGGCGCGACGCTTCTGGGGTGGGGCATCGGCGGCGTGTGCGGCGGGATCCTCGCCGACTACGTGGGCCGCAAGCGCATGATGGTCTGGTCGGTCTTCCTCTACGCGGTGCTGACGGGGCTCACCGCGCTCTCCACCGGGTTCTGGATGCTGGTCGGTCTGCGCTTCGTGACCGGGCTCGCCATGGGCAGCGAGTGGAGCACCGGGGTGGCGCTGGTCGCCGAGACCTGGCCGAACCGCGCGCGGCCGAAGGGCGCCGGCTTCCTCCAGTCGGGCTTCGGCTTCGGCACGTTCCTGGCGGCCGCCACCTGGCTCGTCCTGGGATCGCTGCGCCCGCTCGGGGCCGACACGTGGCGGCTCATGTTCGTGGTGGGCGCCCTCCCGGCCCTCTTCTGCCTCTACATCCGGCGCTCGATCGACGAGTCGGAGCGCTGGATCGAGGCGGTGCGGTCCGCGCGCTGGACCGCCACCGAGGTGGGCGTGGCCGGGGCGCCGGGGGCGACGCCGTCCCGGCGACCGTTCACGCTGACGGAGGTGCTGCGGGAGCGCGAGAGCCGCCGCCGGATCGTGCTCACGTTCCTGATGTCGCTCGCCACGACGGTCGGCTGGTGGGCCATCTCTAGCTGGCTCCCGGCCCACGCGGCGGGCATCGCGCGCGCCGCCGGACACGCGGACGCCGCCGCGTGGGGGACGCGCGCCGCGCTGGTCTACACCGCGGGCGCCGTGGTGGCCTACCTGCTGTCCGGCTTCCTGGCCGACGCGCTGGGGCGGCGGAGGTACCTCTTCTTCACGTTCCTGGGGTGCTTCGTGATGACCCCCGTCACCTACCTCTGGACGCACGCCCTGCCGCCGCTCATGGCCGCGGCCTTCCTGAACGGCTTCTTCACGCTCGGCTGCGCCTACTCGTGGATGGCCATCTACCCGGCCGAGCTCTTCACCTCGACGGTGCGCGCGACCGCGGCCTCCTTCGTCTTCAACGCGGCGCGCCTCCTCGCCTGGGTGTTCCCGCTCGTGGCTGGCATCCTCATCCAGCGGTTCGGCGGGATTCCCAGGGCCGCGATGACGCTGGGCTCCATCTACCTGGTCGGACTCGTGATCCCCTGGTTCGTCCCCGAGACGCGCGGGAAGCCGCTCCCCGGTTGACCGCGCCCGCTCGCTCGCTCCCCGCCCGGCCGGCGCGCGGCCGCGTGTGCCCCGAGGGGGCGTCACGTCGTCGCAGGCCCAAGCCGCCGCAGCAGGCGCGGGAAGAAAGGCCGAGCCTGGAATGCGTAGCCCAGGAGGAGGACGGCGGTGCACCCCACCGTCAAGCGGTCCCTGCCCGTGGTCGTGCTGGTGGTCCTGGCGGCGGCGGCGTACGCCGCCTGGATCGAGTTGCGCCCGGACGGGCCCGGGACCGGCTTCGCCAGCGGCAACGGCCGCATCGAGGCGACCGAGGTCGACGTGGCGACCCGCTTCGGGGGTCGGGTGGAGGAGGTCCTCGTCGCCGAGGGGGAGTTCGTCCGGGCCGGCCAGCCCGTGGCGCGGATCGCGGCCGAGAGCCTGCGCGCGCAGCGGGACGAGGCCGTCGCACGCCACGAGCAGGCGCTCCACGCGGTCGCGGGGGCGGAGGCGCTCGTGGCCCTGCGGCGCAGCGATCAGGCCGCCGCGCAGGCGGTGGTGGTCCAGCGCGAGAGCGAGCTGGACGCCGCTCGCCGCCGTCTCGTCAGGTCCGAGACGATGGCGGAGGCCGACGCGCTGACGCCGCAGCAGCTCGACGACGATCGCGCGCACGTGCGCGGCGCCACCGCCGGGGTGAACGCCGCCCGGGCCCAGGCCGACGCGGCGCGGGCCGCCGTGGCGGCCGCGCGGACGCAGGTCACCGCGGCGCGGGCCGCCGTGGTGGCCGCCCGGGCCCTGGTCACCCGCGTCGACGCCGACCTCGCCGAGGGCGAGCTGAGGGCGCCGCGCGACGGCCGGGTGCAATACCGCGTGGCGGAGCCGGGCGAGGTGCTCCCGCCCGGCGGCAAGGTGCTGAACCTCGTCGACCTGACCGACGTCTACATGACGTTCTTCCTGCCGGAGGCGGCGGCGGGGAGGGTGGCGCTCGGGAGCGAGGCCCGCATCGTCCTCGACGCCGCGCCGCGGTTCGTCATCCCGGCCCGGGTGTCCTTCGTGGCGAGCACGGCGCAGTTCACGCCGAAGACGGTCGAGACCGCCAGCGAGCGGCAGAAGCTGATGTTCCGGGTCAAGGCGCACGTCGACCGTGACCTGCTCCGGCGCCACCTGGAGCAGGTCAAGACCGGGCTGCCCGGGCTCGCGTGGGTCCGGATCGATCCGCAGGCGCGCTGGCCGGCCGCGCTCGAGGTGAAGGGGACGCCGTGAGCGCGCCGCCGCCGCCGGTGGTGCGGGTCGAGGGCGTCCGGCTCCGCTACCGGAGGAGGACCGCGCTGGACGGCGTGACGCTCGACCTGCCGGCGGGCGGGACGGCGTGCCTGATCGGGCCGGACGGCGCCGGGAAGTCGAGCCTGCTGGCGCTCGTGGCCGGCGCGCGCGCGGTGCAGGAGGGGCGGGTCGAGACGCTGGGCGCCGACATGCGGAAGGCGCGCCAGCGGGACGCGGTGTTCCCGCGCATCGCCTACATGCCCCAGGGGCTGGGGCGGAACCTCTACCCGACGCTCTCGGTGGAGGAGAACCTCCAGTTCTTCGGCAGGCTCTACGGCCACGGCGCGGCCGAGCGGCGCCGCCGCATCGACGAGCTGACGCGCAGCACCGGGCTCGAGCCGTTCCTGGCGCGGCCGGTGGGCAAGCTCTCCGGGGGCATGAAGCAGAAGCTCGGCCTCTGCTGCGCCCTGATCCACGACCCCGACCTCCTGATCCTGGACGAGCCGACCACGGGCGTGGACCCGCTGTCCCGCGCGCAGTTCTGGGAGCTGATCGGCCGCCTCCGGCGGCGGCGCCCCGGGATGACCGTGATCTTCGCGACCGCCTACATGGACGAGGCCCGGCGCTTCGGCTGGCTGGTCGCGATGGACGGAGGCCGCGTGCTGGCCGCCGGCAGCCCGGAGGCGCTGCTGCGCCGGGCCGGCGGCGCCTCGCTCGAGGAGGCGTTCGTCGGGCTGTTGCCCGAGGAGCGGCGCCGCGGGCACGCGCCGATCGCGATCCCGCCCCTGGGAGCGGGGGAGGAGGCCCCGGTCGCCATCGAGGCCCGGGACCTGACGATGCGGTTCGGCGACTTCGTCGCCGTGGACCGGGTGAGCTTCCGGATCCGGCGCGGCGAGATCTTCGGCTTCGTGGGGTCGAACGGCTGCGGCAAGACCACCACCATGAAGATGCTCACCGGCCTGCTCCCCGCGACGGCCGGCCAGGCGTGGCTGTTCGGGAACCCGGTCGCGCCGCACGACCTCGCGACGCGGCGGCGCGTGGGCTACATGTCCCAGGGGTTCTCGCTCTACGGCGAGCTGAGCGTGCGCCAGAACCTCGTCCTGCACGCGCGGCTCTTCCACGTCCCGGACCGGGCGATCGCCGCCCGCGTCGAGGAGGTGGTGGAGCGGTTCGGCCTGCGCGAGGCGCTCGACGCCCTCCCCGGGCGGCTGCCCCTCGGCATCCGCCAGCGCCTCTCGCTCGCCGTCGCCATGGTCCACCGGCCCGAGCTGCTGATCCTCGACGAGCCCACGTCCGGGGTGGACCCCGTCGCCCGCGACGGCTTCTGGCGCCTCATGATCGAGCTCTCGCGCCGCGACGGAGTCACCATCTTCATCTCGACGCACTTCATGAACGAGGCGGCGCGCTGCGATCGCATGTCGCTGATGCACGCCGGTCGGGTGCTGGACAGCGGGACGCCGGCCGCGCTGATGGCCCGGCGCGGCGCGGCGACGCTGGAGGCGGCGTTCATCGGCT
>JAJYHA010000248.1 GCA_021784995.1 Myxococcales bacterium | reverse complement strand
CCACCCGCGTCTCCCGCGCCGCGAGCCCCTGGAGCCGCAGGCGCTCCAGGACGATCTCCCCCGCCAGGCGCGCCCGCTCCAGCGCGCCGGGCCCGGCGTAGCTCATCTGCCCGTCACCGATGAAGCCGTCGCGGTAGCCGACGCTCACCTTGTAGGTGCCGGTCCTCGGCCGCCCCGTGCCGCCCGTCACGCTCACGACGTCGGGCCCGCGCTCCGCCAGGTCCACGCCCGTGAAGTCGGCGATCACGTCCGGGGTGACGTAGGCGCCGGGGTCGTGGATCTCGTAGAGGAGCTGCTCGCTGGCCGTCTCCACGCTGACCCGGCCGCCGCTGCCCGCGACCTTCGACACGGTGGCCTCGCCGTCCTCCCCCACGTCGCAGATGGGGAACCCGAGCCGGGCCAGCCCAGGGACGTCCTTGTAGCCCGGGTCGGCGAAGTAGCCTCCGGTCACCTGGCCGGCGCACTCCATGAGGTGCCCGACCACCGTGCCCGCGCCCAGGCGCCGCCAGTCGTCGGGTGCCCACCCCAGCTCGTGCATCATGGGGGCGAGGAAGAGCGAGGGGTCGGCGGAGCGCCCGACCACCACCACGTCGGCCCCCCGGCGCAGCGCCTCGACCATGGGCTCCGCGCCGAGGTAGGCGTTGGCCGAGACGATCCGCTCGCGGATCACGTCGAGGCTGTCGCCCGTCTCGAGGATCTCGGTCCGCAGCGCCCGGACCCGCGCCAGGACGTCGTCGCCCTCGACCGCGGCGACCCGCAGGCCGTCGAGGCCCAGCTCCCGCCCCAGCGCCGCGACGCGCCGGGCGGCGGCGAGCGGGTTGGCCGAGCCCATGTTCGTGACGATCCTGACCCCGCGCGCCCGGCAGGGGGCCAGGACCGCGCGCATCCGCGCGTCCAGCCCGGCGTTGAAGCCGCGGGACGGGTCGCGCGTCTTCTCGAGCTGGTCGGTGGCGATGGTCCGCTCGGCCAGGCACTCGAAGACGAGGTACTCGATGTCGCCGCGCTCGACCAGCTCGAGCGCCGGCTCGATGCGATCGCGCGCGAAGCCGGCGCCAGCCCCGATCCGGACCCGTCTCACGATGACCTCCGCGTCCCCACGCTCAGTAGAGATCCCACCACTGCCCCTGCTCGAGGAGCCTCTTCCCCGTCTCCTCGAGCACCACGTGCCCGTTCTTCATCACGTAGACGCGATCGCTGATCCGGAGCGTCTGCTTGATGTTCTGGTCCACGAGGAGGACCCCCATCCCGCTCCGGGCCATGCGCGCGACGGTCTCACCCACCTCCTCGACCACCCGCGGCGCCAGCCCGAGGCTGGGCTCGTCCACCAGGACCAGCCGCGGCTGCGCCATCATCGCCATCGCCATGGACAGCACCCGCTGCTGGCCCCCGCTCAGGGTCCCGGCCCGCTGCCCGCCGCGCTCGCGCAGGATCGGGAAGATCCCGTGGACGCGGTCGAGGGTGCCGGCGAGGAGCCGCGCGTCGGGCACGCCGTGGCCGCCCAGCATCAGGTTCTCCCGCACGCTGAGATCGGGGAAGGTGAAGCGCTCCTGCGGGATGAGGTAGATGCCGGCGCGCGCGTTCCGGACCGCGGGCCGGCCGGCGACGTCCTGGCCCTCGAACAGGACCTCCCCCGCATCGGCACGGATCAGCCCCAGGATGGTCCGCAGCGTGGTGGTCTTCCCCGCGCCGTTGTGACCGATCAGGGCCACCACCTCGCCGCGCTCCACCGAGAGCGACACGTCGTAGAGGACCCGCTTCCGGTGGTAGCCCGAGGAGACGTTCCGGAGCTGGAGCAGCATTCCCGTCAGCCTCCGAAGTAGATGCGGGCCAGCTCGGGATCGCGCATGAGCTCCTGCGGCGACGCCTGGCGGACCACGCGGCCCTGGTCCATGAAGATCGAGTCGTCGGAGAGCCCCTTCACGATGTCGAGGTTGTGCTCGACCAGGCACACGGTCCGGCCGGCGCGGGCCAGCTTCACGATCTCCTCGCCCATCCGCTCGATGGAGGCGCCGTCGACCCCGGAGGCGGGCTCGTCCAGGAGGAGGACCGGGCAGCGGCTGGCCAGGAGCCGCGCCAGCGAGAGCTGCTTCTGCTCCGCGAAGGAGAGCTCCCCCGCGAGCTCCTGCGCCCGGCCCGAAAGCCCCACGAAGTCGAGGTAGGCCAGCGCGCGGCGCGCGTTCTCCCGCTCCTGCGCCGCCACCCGCCGCGGGCGCAGCAGGAGCTGCAGCAGCCGCTCGCCGAGCTGCCCCGGCATGGCCGCCATCACGTTGCCCAGGACGGTCTCGTTCCGGAAGACGCGGACGTCCTGCCAGGACCGGATGACGCCGCGCGCGACCAGCTGGTGGGGCTGGCAGCGCGTGACGTCCTCCCCGCGCACGTAGATGCGCCCCTCGTCCGGCGTCAGGAAGCCGGAGATCAGGTTGAAGACGGTGGTCTTGCCGCAGCCGTTCGGCCCGATGAGCGTCGTCACCTTGCCGGGCACGAGCGCCATGGAGAAGGAGTGGACGGCCCGGATGCCGCCGAAGCGCTTGCTGACCCCCTTCACCTCGAGCGCGGGGGCCCCGTCCCCGCCGCGCGGCGCCGACTCCTCCAGGGCCACCAGGCGCCGGACCTCGTCGGGGCCGGGCGCTGCCACCGGCAGGCGCGCCCGCCGCCCGCGCCGGTGCTCCGGCAGGATGCCCTCCGGCCGGAACCGCATGAAGAGCACGAGCAGCCCGCCGAAGATGACGTTGCGCACCGGCCCGACGACCACGGCCGTGCCGGGCACGAAGCGCAGGGCCTCCGGGATGGCGATCAGGAGCGCGCTCCCCACCAGCGAGCCGAGGATGTTGCCCGAGCCGCCGAGGACCACCATCGCCACCACCAGGATGGAGGCGTCGAGGCTGAAGGTCACCGGGTTGACGAAGCCCTGGTAGTGGGCGAGCAGGCCGCCGGTCGCCCCGGCCATCGCCCCGCCGAGCATGAAGGTGAGCGCCTTGAAGCGGAGCACGTCCTTGCCGAGCGACGCCGTCGACGGCTCGTCCTCCCGCACGCAGCGGAGCACGCGTCCGAACGGCGATCGGCTCACCCTCCAGGCGACCAGGAAGATCGCGGCCGCGAAGAGGGCGACCAGCGGGAGGTAGGAGCGGGGGCTCGTGAGCGTGTGCCCCAGCAGGCTCGCCCGCGGGACGCCGGAGAGGCCCGACTCCCCGTTCGTCACCCGCACCTCGTTGACCATCAGGTTCCAGACGACGAGCTGGAAGGCGGTGGTGAAGAGGATGAGGTACTCGTCGCGGATGCGGAGCGAGGGGAGCGCCAGCGCGATCCCGATGGCCCCCGACAGCGCGGCGGCGCAGGCCATCCCCGCCAGGAAGCCCACCCCGAGGTGCGTGGTCGCGAGCGCGGAGGCGTAGGCGCCCAGGCCGAAGAGGGCGGCGTGGCACATGGAGGCCATGCCGCCCAGGCCCACCACCAGGTTCAGCGACACGGCCAGGGCCGCGTAGAGGAGCACCACGTCGAGGATGTGGACCAGGTAGTCCATGCGTCAGGCCCGCTTCCTCACCACCCGGAGGCCGACCGACGTCGACGTGCCCAGGAAGCCCTCCGGCCGGACCAGCAGGAAGACGAACATGACCGCGAACACCACCACGTGCTTGTAGTGGGCCGGCAGGCCGAGCAGCGCCAGGTTCTCGACCACGCCGATCCCGAGCCCCGCCAGCGCCACGCCCCAGCTGCTCCCCACCCCGCCCAGGAAGGTGGCGATGAACGCCATGAGCACGAAGGTGACGCCCATGTGCGGGGTGGCGGCGGAGCGCACGGCGACGAAGAAGGCGCCGATCCCCATCAGCGCCGATCCCAGCGCGAAGACGACCAGGAAGGTCCGCTCGGAGCCGATCCCGACGATGGTGGTCATCTCGGCGTTGCTTCGGACGGCGCGGATCTCGCGGCCGGTCCGGGTGGTGCGGAGGAAGAGCTCCAGCAGGACGACGCCGGCCCAGGCCGCGCCCACCAGGGCCGCGTCGGACAGCGTGAACATGATGGGCCCGAGCTCGACCAGCCCCTCCGGGAAGTCGGGCAGCGAGCGCGGCGTGGGCGAGAAGAGGAGCTGCAGGATCGCCTCTCCGAGCACCGTGGCCCCCATCGACGCGAGGAAGATGCCGAGCGGACCCCGGCTCGCGCGGCGGATGGGGCGGTAGACGATCCCCTCCACCGCGCAGCCGAACACGGCCGCCGCCACCGCTGCCGCGACGAGGGCCGCCGCGAGCGGCAGCCCCATCCCCACGTGGGCCACGATGGCCACGTAGGCGGCCAGGGTGAAGGCCAGCGCGTGCGCGAAGTGGAAGGTCCGCGTCGTGCCGTAGATCACGCCCCAGCTCACGCCGAGCAGCGCGTAGAGGCTGCCGGTGATCAGGCCGGAGACGACGAGCTGGAGGATCTCGGAGAGCATGCCGCCGGGCCGTACCGGGCGATCAGGCGCCGCCCTGCCGCTTCAGCCGCACCTGCTTGCCGTCCTTCACCTCGAAGATGGAGATCGGCTTCACCACGCTGCCGTCGGGGCGCAGCTCCATCGTGCCGCCGTACACGGTCCGGAAGCGCGGGTTCTCCTTCAGGGCGGCCTCGAGCTGGGCGCCGTCGAGCGGGTTCCCGCCCTTGGCCTTCACGCGGGTGACGAGGTCGCGCAGGACGTAGGTCAGGTCGTAGTAGTTGGCGCAGTAGTAGTCGAGCTTGGCGTCGGCTCCGTACCGGGCGTGGAAGTGCTGGACGAACTGGCGCGTCATCGGATCGTCCAGGGCCGGGTCGAAGTCGTCGAGCCCGGTCAGGTAGCCCTCGAAGGCCTTCCCGGCGATGGCGAGCGCGTCGGGCGTGAACTCCACGCCCGCGACGGGCACCGTCATGCCCATGCGGCGGATGTCCTTGACCGTGTAGCCGACGTCGGTGCCGTAGGACCAGATGCCGACGCACTCCGGCCGCGCGGCGCGGATCTGCGACAGCTCGCCGCTGAAGTCCGTCTGGCCCGTCGCGACCATGGACTCCTTCACGACCGTGCCGCCCATCTCCTTCCAGGCCCGCGTCGCCTCGCGGTTGATGGTGATGCCGGACTCCTGGTTGTAGAAGATGGTGGCCAGCTTCCGGCAGCCCTTCACGTCCTTCAGGTACCTGAGCACGGCGACGGCGGTGGTGTCGCCGAGGGCGCGCGTGTTGTGCAGGTACGGCTTGCCGAGCAGGCTGGGCGCGGTCCCGCCCCCGTTCACCAGCACCACGTGGTTCTCGGCGCAGAGCGGCTGGATGGAGGTGCAGACGCTCCCGTACGACCCCTCGATGAAGGGGACCTTGTCGATGTCGATGAGCTTGCGCACCGCCGCCTGCCCGGCCGAGGTGTCGCCGCTGCGGTGGTCCTCGATGACGGGGACGAGCCGGTACCCGGCCGCGCCGCCCGCGGCGTTGATCTCCTCGGCGGCCAGCTCCGCGCCGCGGCTCATCGTCACGCCGTACCAGGACCCGGGACCGGTCAGCGCGAGCACCATCCCGAACTTGAGCTCCTTCGCCTCGGCGGCGCGCGCCGGCCCGGCCAGGGCGAGGGAGAGGACGGCGGCGACCGCGACCGCTCCTGCGGCGCGGGGAAGGCGGTGCCTCTGGGATCCGTGCATGGGTTCCTCCGGTTGCGGGCAGGCCTCGCCCGCGGGGTTCCGACGCGCGCCGAGGCGCGGCCGGCGATCGTGCTGGTCCTCTCCCGCGCGGCCGCCCCGCGTCACGGGACCTCCCTGCGCGCGTCCTCGATCTCGAGGTCCAGGATGGCGGTGGAGAGCGCCTTGCCGTAGTTGTCGAGGCGCAGTGTCCGGGAGACGCCCCCCCCGAGCGCGCCGTGCATGACGAAGTTGAGGGCGCCGATCCCCGGCAGCTCGTACCGGAGCACGGGCCCCTTCACCGTGCCGGCGTAGACCCGCCGCACCACGTCGGCCGTGAGCCGCTCCGCCAGCAGCGGGTAGTCCTCCATCCGGTAGGCGATCACGGCCAGGTTGCACACGTCGCCCTTGTCCCCGGTCCGCGTGTGGGCCAGCTCGCGCAGCTTCACGGCGTCACGCCTCCACGAAGGTCAGCGCGACCTTCACCTGGTCGCGCGGGAGCAGGATGGAGTGGAGCCCGATCACCTCGCGCGTCCGCTCGCGCGGCGGCACGCGCTTGCCCGTCCCGGCGAGCCCGCACACGGCCATGGCGTCCACCTCGCGGACCACCTTGGCGGCCTCGGCCGCGGCGCGCGCCCGGGCGGCCACCCGCACCCCCACCTCGTAGGGCGGGACGGCCGGCTCGGGCGAGAGCTCCCCGTGCACGGCGTTCACGCCCAGGAAGTCGATCCGGACCTCGTCGGCGCGGAGATCGACGATGCGGAAGCGCTCCTCGAGCACCTCGCGCGCCAGGCGGGCCCGGTCGAGGGCGCCCGGCCCGGCGAAGAAGAACCAGTCCTCGGCCACGTACCCCTCGTGGCAGCCGACGCAGACCTTGAGCGTCCCCGTCCGCTCCCGTCCGGTCCCGCCCCGCACGGCCACGCGGTCCGGCCCCACCTCCTCGAGGCGGACCTGGCGGAAGTCGGCCACGACGTCCGGCGTCAGGTAGGCGGCCGGGTCGTGGATCTCGTAGAGCAGCTGCTCCTTGCAGGTGCGGGCGGTGACCAGCCCGCCGGCCGAGGGGAGCTTCGTGATCTCCGCCTCGCCCGCCTCCCCGACCACGGCGATCGGGAAGCCGAGCCGGGCCAGGCCCGGGACCGACTTGTAGCCCGGATCCGCGAAGTAGCCGCCGGTGCACTGCGCCGCGCACTCCATGAGGTGGCCGATCACGGTGGCCTGCCCGAGCCGCTCCCAGTCGTCCAGGCGCCAGCCCAGCTCGTACGCGATGGGCGCCACGTACAGCGACGGGTCGGCCACCCGCGAGGTGACGACCACGTCGGCCCCCTGTCGCAGCGCCTCCACGATGGGCTCCGCCCCGACGTAGGCGTCGGCCGCGACGATCTCGAACGGGAGGTCGCGGAAGCGGGCGCCGGTCTCGAGCACCGGACCGTCGTGGCCGCGCAGCGCCTCCGCCGGCACGGCGCCCTCGACGGCCGCCACGCGCAGCCGCCGGATCCCGAGCCGCCGGGCGTTCCAGACGATCCGCTCGGCGGCGCCCACCGGGTTGGCCCAGCCCTGGTTCGACACCACGCGCGTGCCGCTGGCGCGGCACGCGGCCAGCACCGCCTCCATGCGGTCGTCGAGGTACGTGTCGTAGCCCGGGTAAGCGGGATCGGCGCGCATCCGCACGCGGGCCGCGGACATGGTCGCCTCGGCCATCGTCTCGAAGCACAGGTAGTCGAGCGCGCCCTCGCGGGCGAGCTGGGCGGCGGGGTCGATCCGATCGCCCCACCACGCCGCGCCCGCGCCGATCCGGATCGTCCGCTCGCCCATGGTCAGCTCTCCGCGTCGCGCCGGCGGCGCGCGGCGCCCTCCCCCGCCGTGCGACCCTCCACGCGCGCGCAGGTGCGCAGCAGCGCCGCCACGTGCCGCGCCGTCCGGGGCCGGAACCGGCCGGTCGGGCCGCCCAGCGTGACGGCGTAGGTCTCGGCGCCGATCCGGACCGGGGCCGAGACCGCCATCAGCTCGGCGGCGTTCTCGCCCACGCTGCGGCACCAGCCGCGGGCGCGGCCCCGCTCGATCTGCCGCGCCAGCTCGCCCGGATCGAGGACGGTCGCGGCCGTCCGGCGGTCGAAGCGGAGCTCCGCCAGCGTGGCCGCCAGCTCCTCCCGCGGCAGCGCCGAGAGGAGCGCCTTGCCGCTGCTGGTCGAGTGCAGCGGCTTGACCTCCCCGGCCACGGAGGAGAAGCGGACGGTGCACGGCGACTCGAAGACCGCGACGTAGAGGAGCTGGTCGCCCTGCCGCTTGGCGAGGACCACCGTCTCGCCGGTCTCGTCGCGGAGCGCACGCAGGGCCGGCTCGACGGCGGACGCCAGCGGCAGCGCGCGGACGATCGCCTGCACCACGCCCTGCATGCGCGTGGTCGGGAAGTACCCCCGCCGCTGCCCGACGTCGAAGAGGTAACCGCGCGCCTCCAGGGTCTTCAGGAGCGCGTGCGCGGAGGCGAGCGGGATGGCGAGCCGCGCGGCGATCTCCGACAGGTTGAGCGGGCGCTGCTCGTTCGCGAAGAGCTCGAAGACGTCCAGCGTGCGGTCGGCGGTCTTCGCCGCGGAGCCGTCGCGGCCCCGGGCGCCCGGGCGCGCGGCCCGGCTCGCGGTCCGCGCCGGCGCCATCTTTCGGTATACCGAAACCGTCATCGGCATGCCGAAGCTACCTTCGGCGCGGCGCCCGCGTCAACGGGTCGCGCGCGCCCCCGCCCGCGGCCGGGGCGGAGGGCGCGGCGGACACCGGACGGCTCAGAAGCCAGGGTCGGGCATGCTCGTCGGGGGATCGCCAGGGTGGAGCGACACCGGCGCCGCCGACGCGCCGCCGCTCGCGCCGCCGCTGACGAGGGGCGTGGCGGACCCGGTGACCTGCACGGGCGCGGCCCCCGGCGCCGAGAAGACGGTCCGCACGCTGCCGTCGGCGGCGGTGGTCGAGGAGAGCAGGCCGTCGGTGGCGGCCGCGCTCCCGGTCCGGAAGCCGGCCAGCCGGTAGCTGGTCGCCTTCTGACTCCCGTCGCCGTCGAACGCGCCCAGGAGCCTGCCGCCGCCCGGATAGGCGGCCGCGTTCACCGTCGCGAGGGCGTCGAGATCGACGCCCAGCACGCCGCGCCCGCGGCGCGACTGCGCGTCGGGGACCATCGTCCCCGTGAAGACCGTCGCCCAGCCGGAGGAGCGATCGAGCGGCTCCGCCTCCAGCTTCCAGCTGGTGGTGGCCGACGACCGCCGCACGGTCAGCCGGAAGGTGGCCGCGCTCCCCTTCGTCGCCCCGGGCGCCGCGGCGTCCACGGGCCCGTAGACCGCGAGGTCGCCCTGCGTCGAGGGGCTGGCGCTCAGCAGCGCGTCCACGGGGAGGAGCGCCGACTGCAGCGCGCGGTTGACGGAGGTCCCCAGCGACCGCACCACGCAGGTCCCGTCCCCCGCGGCGCAGGCGGCGGGTGACGCCTCCACCTTCGTCAGGCACACCGTCGGGTCGAGGCACCCGCACGAGATGGGATCGGAGCAGTACCCGTACGGGTCGACGCCGACGCCCAGATAGTCGACCGGACCGTAGTAGTACCCGCAGTAGGGATCGCTGTAGGGATCGCAGTAGGCCGGTCCGCAGCCGGCGGCGAAGGTCAGCAAGGCGCCGGCGGCGGCCAGGATTGCAGTGGAGCGCATGATCCCCACCTCCGTGAAGAATGTGGAGCCCTCGCAGCACCGACGCAACGGGAGGTGAGGAGCTTCAATTTCCGGACGGATCCCGCTCGGGGGACTCCGTGCGCAGCGTCCTCGTCGGGAAGGCCAGCGCCGTCCCGGCGCGCTCCACCGCGTCCAGGAACCCGAGCAGGACCTCCTGCCGGATCGCCAGGAACTCGTCCCAGTCGGCCGTCGTGAACCAGGCCATCACCTCGACGTCGAGCGACCACTCGGCGACGGCCGTGAACTGCACGCTCACGCCCTCCGGCCACAGCCGCGGGTGGCGGCGCAGGACGCCCTCCACCCCGGCGAGCACGGCGCGCATCTGCGCCGCCGTGGTGGCGCGGGCCAGCGACAGCTTGCAGGAGAGCCGGCAGCGGTCGCGCGGCGCGAAGGACTCGACGCGCTGGTCCGCCAGCTTGCCGTTGGGCAGCGTCACCACGGTGCGATCGAGCGTCCTCAGGCGGGTCGAGCGCAGCCCGATCGACTCCACGGTCCCCGTGTCGCCGCCCTCGATCCGCACGAAGTCGCCCACCCGGAACGGCTGGTCGACGCTGATGGCCACCGAGCCGAAGAGGTTCTCGACCGTCTTCTGCGCGGCGAGCGCCAGCGCGAGGCCGCCGATGCCGAGCCCCGCCAGCAGGCTCGCCACCGGGTACCCGAGGTCGGTCAGCACCGCGATGACGGCCATGGTGAAGACGGTGATCTTCGACGCCTTCCGCAGCATGGGGAGCAGGCCGCGGCCGAGGTCGTGCGCTCGCCCCGTGGAGGTGGACGCGAGGGCCTGGAACCCGAGATCGATGCCGCGCAGCCCCGCCCAGAAGAAGACCGCGACGGTGGCGGTCCTGAGCACCTGCTCCACGTGGTGCTCGGCGGCCGGGGGCAGCTCGAGCGCCAGCTGGATGAGGTACGCCGCGCCCAGGGCCCACGCGAAGCGCACGGGCGGCGTGAGCCGCTCCAGGAGCAGGTCGTCCCAGGCGCTCCGGGTCCGGCGCACCACGCGCACGAGGACGGCGTGCGAGACGGCCCCCAGGACGCGCCCCGCCAGCAACGCCAGCCCGAGGCCCACGGGGAGCGCCAGCCACTGCCACCAGGCCAGCGTGAGCGGCCCGGAACGGAGCAGCGGCTCCGGCAGGTAGGCCTCGATCATGCGGAGGATCTGTAGCACGCCGGCGTGGCGCCGGGCGCCACCCGATCTTCGCGGCGACGCGGGCCCGCCGGCCCGCTATACAGGGCGCTCCCGTTGACGATCGACGCCACGAGGGAGCTCACGGCCGCGGAGCGGGCCGTGCTGGAGGAGGAGGCGGAGCTGCTGCGGCAGGTCCAGGCCGCCCTCCGCGCGCGGCTCGCCCGCCGCAGCGCCGACCCCGACCTGGCGGGTCGGCTGGCCGAGCTCCGGGAGCAGGCGGTGGAGTCGACCGCCAAGGACCTCCCCACGGTGTTCCAGGAGATGGGGCTCGTGCGCGCCGTGATGGAGCGCGCTCGCGCCGAGCCGCTCCCCGATCCGGCGGCGCCCTACTTCGCCCACCTCCGCGTCCTCGAGGGGAGCGCGCGGCGCGATTACTGCCTGGGGCGAGGCACCTTCGTGGACGCCGCGCGCGGCGTGCGCGTGGTGGACTGGCGCTTCGCGCCCGTGGCGCGCCTCTTCTACGCCTACCGCGAGGGCGACGCGTACGAGGAGCGCTTCGCGGGCCGGCTGGCCGAGGGGTCGGTGGAGGCGCGGCGCGTGGTGGTGGTGCACCGCGGCGAGCTGTCGCGCGTCGCGACGTCGGACGTCACG